>JBPCIR010000057.1:0-5688 GCA_051006095.1 Rubrobacter sp.
GCTCTCTTGGGCGATCGAGCGAGAAGAAGGAGAATTAGGGCTGCGGCTTGCAGGTGCCTTGTGGCGGTTCTGGTGGATGGAAGGCTACTTCGACGAGGGCAGGAGGTGGCTTGAGGAGATACTGGCCGAGAACGATGGAGCGCCGACGCCACGGGGTAAGGCGCTGGAGGGGCTCAGCTGGCTCTCATACTTACAGGGCGACCTGGACAGGGCCGAGGCCGTTGCCGAAGAGGGACTCGAATTGAGCGCTGAAGCAGGAGTCGAAACCAGCACCGTGGCCTCCTTGCGGGGCACGCTGGGGGACGTGGTGCGGTCGCGCGGAGAGCACGAGCGGGCGAAGGAATTGTTCGAGGAGAGCGGAAGACTCTACCGAGAAATCGGAGACAGGTGGGGCGTCGCGTGGTCTCTTGGCAGTCTGGCGAACGTGGCGGGAGACCGCGGTGACCACGAACGGGCGAAGAGACTCTACGAAGAAGGCCTAGCCCTGTCCCGGAGATTGGGCGATGCGCGTCCACTCGGCGCTTACTTGAATAGCCTGGGCTACGAGTTCCTGCTCGAAGGGAACCTCGAAAAAGCCGCCGAACTAAATGAGGAAGCCGCAATGCTATTCAGGAAGCAGGGGCGCAGGGGTGATCTCCAGTACGTTCTCGTCAACCTGGGGTGGATAGCGCTCCTACAGAGGGACCATGAGCGTGCCGAGGACTTATATCAAGAGAGCCTCGTGCTGTGCCGGGAACTAGGCGATAGGCTGACCGCCTCCGAGAGCCTGGAAGGGTTGGCGTGCACCGCCGGGGCAGAAGGAGATACCGAGCGAGCGGCCAGGCTAATCGGGGCGGCGGAGGCGCTGCACGAAGCGGCGGGCTACCAGCCAGCGCCCAGAGACCGCTCCCTACGAGAGCCGTACCTGGCAGCCGCCCGCGCTCAGGTAGACGAGGCGGCCTGGTCCGCGGCGCGGGAGAAGGGGCGTTCCATGGAGTTCGAAGACGCTGTAGTCTACGCTCTGGAAGAGCACCACAGCTGACCGGCAGACGGATCAGCCTCCCGGAGAGCTTTCTCCCGGCACCCGAACGAATGTAGCACTCAGAGTACGACACCCCCCGAGTCGATCGTTATCGGTGGGTTATTTGCGGCACCTGGCGGCAACAGAAACCAGCACCCCGGGGCCCGACCGGGTGGGTTGAGGACCAGGCGCGGGTTTTGGGTGTTCGCAAGGCAGGGCTGGGTCGTCGACAATAACACGCCGCCAGGGTGGCGGCGGGCCATCGCGGGAGAGATGCTGGCCACCAGGATCACCGCCATAAGTACCGCCACCAACAAGACTTTGATCATGCGTTTCATCGATCAACCTCCACTTTCCACTGACCTATCCGCCTTCTACGTGCTCACAATATCAGACCTAAGCTGGCGGCGGTATCGTACGAATGAACTATTTCTCCCGTTTTTGGCAACCTTCTGACCGATCGTTCCGGAGAGACTAGATCAGCACCAGGGTGAGGACCTCGAGGTGGGGTTCCTACACTTCTTGCATCCCCTTGGACCTTCCGGCGACCAGGAAGCGCCACCAGGCGATGGTGACCTGTACAAGTGCGAAAGCGAGAAGAACCGCGAACAAGGCACTGTACCCGAAGCTCGTGATAACCCATCCGGCGACCAGGGGGAAGCCGAGGATCGCGCCCTCGAAGAGCATCCCAGCCATCGGCAGCACCCGCTGCCTTACCTGCTCCTCCGAAACGTTGACCGCCTGCGCCTGCACGCCTGGCAGCGCGAGTCCGTAGCCCAAACCCAGAAAGGCTGAGGAGATCCCGTAGAAGAAGACGTTGGACCCTACCGCGAGAAACGACGCGACCGCGAGCGCCATGACGCTCACCGACGCGGCGATCACGAGCCGCGAATCGAAGCGCGCCGCCACCCTCGCGAGCACGAAACGGGAGAAGATCACCGCGACGGTATAGGCGACGTAGAAGACGGAGTAGTCGAGACCCCTGGCACCTGCGAAGGTCGGCTGGAAGCTCGTCATCGAGGTGAAGAGGCAGGCGAAAAGCAAGATCATCGCGAGCGAGTAAGCAGCCTCGGACCCCAGGATATGCCGCATCGCCGCGCCGAACGAGACCGCGGAGGACCTATTTTCTTCCGCACCCTCCTTTCCGGCATCGGTTCTGGCGTCGGGCGCGAGAGCCCCTACGACGAGCGTAAGCACCATGGCGATGAGGCAGACGACGCCTGCCGCCAGGAACGTCCCCCGGAAGCCCAGAGGCGTCTCGACCAGGAAGCGTGCGATCACCGGTCCCGCACCGATACCGACCTGCTGGGTGCCTGTGAGGTAGCCGAAGTAGGCCGCCCTCTCCTCGTCGGTTACCATCCCGCTCATTGCCATCGGCGTGGCCGCGTAGACCACCGCCCATGCAGTACCGAGCAGGACCCCGATCCCGACGAGCGGCGTCCAGCCTCCTGTCACGAGCGATGCGCCGGCCGCCCCGAGCCCGTAGGTCGCTATGGCGAGCGCCACAACGACGTGCGGCCTCAGGGTAGCGGATCAAGAGCCCTATACAGAGAACCGCAGGCACCGCCGCCGCAGACAGGACCACGCCAAGGTCAGCCTCGTCACCCCCAAGCTCTTGCACGTAGAGGGGCAGGAGCAGGAGCATCCCGAAAGCCGTCGAGATCCCGAGCGTCCCCATCAGCAACAGCACCACCACAGGGAGGCCGCTCCGCCGCTCCCCCCCGCCTTCGTCTTGCGCCAACACTACTCCTCCGTCCGTTCTACTAATCGTTCGAGAAGATCCTAATGCCGTGCTAATATCGTGTCCAACGAAACTTGACGATGTAAAGTATCGACAAACTCGATATTTCGGTTAGGAACGGGGGGCTGGTGGAGCTCAGGCAGGTCCAGACATTCAGGGTGGTTGCGGAGGAGCTTTCGTTCTCGCGGGCTGCGGCGAGGTTGGGCTACGTGCAGTCGAGTGTGAGCACGCAGGTAGCGGCGCTGGAGCGGGAGCTTGGGGTATTGTTGTTCGACCGTTTGGGCAGGAGGATCGCTTTAACCGAGGCGGGGTCCGTGATGCTCGCGTATTCCCGGGAGTTGCTGGTCCTCGCCGCGGAGGCGCTGGAGGCTGTGGTCGATGCTGGCGCGGGCGTTGGCGAGGTGGCTGGATCCCTCACCGTGAGTGCCCCCGAGACGCTCCTTACCTACCGGTTGCCGAGGCTCCTGGCCATCTTCCACAAGAGGTATCCGAAAGTGAGGCTCTCTGTGCGCCCGAGCGCCGTAGGTCGGTTGGTGGGTAGCACGCGCCGGGCGGTCGATGAGGGCAGTGTGGACGTGGCATTCGTCCTCGACGGGCCTGTGGAGGTTCCAGGGCTCTCGGTGGAGCCCCTCATTCGGGAGGAAGTTACCGTCATCGCCCCTTCCGACCACGCGCTGGCGCCATCGACTTCTGTCTCTCCGCAGGATCTATCCGGCGAGACGGTGCTATTGCCCGAGGCTCCGGAGTCAGGTTGTGCCTACAGGGGCCAATTCGAGCGTCAATTGGAGGAGACGGGTGTGGTGCCGCCGGAGCGGATGGAGTTCCAGAGCATAGAGGCCGTAAAGCAGTGCGTGGCCGCCGGCATGGGCGTCTCCGTCATGATAAGCGTGGCCGTCGAAACCGAGGTCGGGGACGGCAAACTCGCCGCACTACGGTGGAAGGAGCCCTTCGAAGTCTTCACCCAGATGGTGTCGAACGAGAAAAGGTGGAAGTCCCCGGCTTTGAGAGCGTTTCTGCAGACGGCAAGGGAGAGCGTGCAGTTGCCCACGCCTCCAGCCCGCCGGCGTAGCAGCGTACAAGCTCCCTCCAGGTAGAGGCTTTGCGGGCAGGCGCCAGCCCCTCGTGCCCTTTCCATTTGGCTACCCGGCATTGTTTGCGGCGAGGTGGATCGGCAACACCACTCGAAGGCGCGTTTCGCCCGGTTTGGAAGCGACCTGAATCTGCCCCCGGTGCTTGTTGACGACTATGTTGTAGGCGATGTGCAGGCCCAGGCCTGTGCCGACGCCGGGAGCTTTCGTGGTAAAGAAGGGTTCGAAAATGCGAGGCTGGATCTCGTGGGGTATCCCTGGTCCGTCGTCGATCACGTCGACCGTAACGGCACCGTCAGTGGTGTAGGCGCTCAGAGTAAGTTCTCCCCGACCCTCTATGGCCTCGATCGCGTTGTCGATGATGTTGGTCCACACCTGATTTAGCTCGGAGCCGTAGGCTTCTATGCGGGGCACATCGTCGGCATAGTCTCGTGTGATGCAGATATCCGCGGTGATCTTGGGTCGCAGGAGCACGAGCGTGTTCTCCAGGCTCGCGATCACATCGACTTCCTGGATCGGCGCCTGATCCAGGTATGAATACGTCTTGACGGCCTTGACGATCTCCGACATGGCCTCAGCGCTCTGTCCTACCTCCTCGAGCAAGCCGTAGACCGATGAGGTGGCTCCCAGCCACCGGACTACGACAGGCAACTGTGTTGGAGAGAACTCTTGGGCCAACCGCTCCAACTCACCACTGTCCCAGCCGTAAGAGACCAGCCCCGGTGCGAGATCCCAGGCCTCCTCGACGCCGTGGTCCTCCAACCAATCTTGCAACTCATCCTCTTGCTCGCTGAGGGCCAGCGGGTCGCCCTGAGGCGCTGTGATCTTGCGCTCCGTGATTTCTTCCTGCAGTGCACCGAGCGACTCTTTCTGGTGTTGGTCGGTGGCGAGTGAGTGAAGCCGGGCCGCCAATCGGTCTCGCTCGGCCAGCGCATCACGCAGCTGTGCGGCGCTGCGCCGTATGGCGGCGGCCGGATTGTTCAACTCGTGCGCAAGGCCTGCGGCGAGCGTACCAAGGGCGGCCATCTTTTCGTTCTGGATCAGGGCTGATTCCGTGCTGCGCAACCTGGAGGTCACGGTGTGCAAGATCCTCAAGGGCGCCGCAGGGCTGCACGAGAGCAGCGATTGGAAGGCGGCTTGACTGATCACCAACAGACGGCTCTCTTGCACTGTGCGTACGGAGGCGGATCGTGGAGCCTGCTCCAGCAGGGCCATCTCGCCGAAGAATTGCCCAGGATCGTACAATGCGAGCAGAACGTCCTGGCTACCCTGACGCTTGGTAACCTCGAGCTCGCCTTCGAGGACGACGTAGAGCGAGTCGCCAGGGTCTCCCTCCCGCAATACGAGCTGCCCCGTGGGGATGGAGACCGTCTCGGCCATACGATACAGCCGTTCCAGGTCTTCTTCAGAGAGGTCGGCGAAGAGGGGGATCTGGCGTAACTCGTCGAGCATCAGCGAGTCCCTCTGCTCAGTTTCTTGCCTGTTCAGCGATCGGCCGGTCCGGCCGGCTGAGGCTCGTCAGCATCCAGATGTGGGCTGCCGGGTGAATGAACCGGTGGCAGAGACAGTTCTTCCGTCAGCCGTCCGGCCTCTGCGAGCTCTCGTTCCGCTTCAACAACGTGACCCTGCGCTTCGTGCAGATTGGCCGAAGATTTCAGTACTCGCGCCAGGTAGGGTTTCATATCGTTACGTCGGTAGTAATCGAGGGCGGTGTCGAGGTACTGCTTCGCACGCTCGAAGTCGCCCAGCTGCGTGTATCCCTCACCAAGAGCCTGTGCGATGAATGCAGCGGTATAATCGTCGCCTACCGCATCGGCGTTCGCCAGCGTACTTTCCATGTCGTTGATAGCCTCGGTGTC
>JBPCIR010000058.1:0-7670 GCA_051006095.1 Rubrobacter sp.
TTGGTATCGTCGTCGTGGTGCTAATCGTAGCGCTGTTGTTCATCTTCATGGCGATAGTCTCCCAGGGGGCGCTGGCCGATAGCGTCGCCGCCATAGACAGGGGCGAGGGACGCCGGTTCGGGTCAGCCTTCTCATCCGGGGCGGGTAACTTCTGGCGCGTGCTCGGCTACTACATCGTGTTCTTCCTGGTCGGGCTCGGGCTCCTCGTGGTGATCGGTATTCCCGTGGCGATCTTGATAGGAGGCACGTTCGCGGTGACCGAGTCCACGGGGGCGAGGATCACTGTAGCAGTGATAGTCGGGATTCTAGCCGTCCTCTTGCTGATCGTCGTCTTTATCCCCCTCTCCATAATCGGGCAGTACGCCCTGCGGGAGATCGTGGTGCGCCGGGAGCGCGTCGTCAGCTCCGTCGGGACCGGCTACAGTCTCTTCCGTCGCAACATCGGGAGGAGCCTGCTGCTCTGGCTCATACAGATCGGGCTCTCGATCGGGATCGCGATCGCTTTTATCCTGCTGCTCCTGATCGTCGGCCTCGTCCTGGCTATACCGGCGATCGCGCTTGCCTTCGGCGGGTCCTCCACGGGTGCCTGGATCGCGGGCGTGCCTGCTGGCCTGATCTGGTTCTTACTGTTTCTCGTGGTCACGGGCGCCATAGGCACCTTCTCGCACGCCTACTGGACGCTCGCCTACCTGCGACTGACGGCTTCGCCAACTACGCTCACCTCGCCCGACCCAACACCCACTCCGGAATAAAATGATCAGACAAACGACTAGAAGGGCCAGGTAGCATGGCAAAGCTCGAAGGCAAGGTCGCTGTTGTTACGGGCGCTTCGAGCGGCATCGGCGAGGCGACGGCCGAGGCGCTGGCGGCTGAGGGAGCGGCGGTCGTCGTCGCGGCCAGGAGAGAGGACCGGCTGACTGGCCTCGTGGAGCGTATCAGGGACGATGGTGGACGTGTGCTCGCGGCCGTCTGTGACGTCACGGAGGAGAGTGGGGCGCACGGTCTGATCCGCAAAGCGGAAGAGGAGTTCGGTAGCGTGGACATCCTCGTCAACAACGCCGGTGTAATGCTCCTCTCGAACGTCGGGAAGAGCCTCTCGGAAGAGTGGCGTCGGATGTTCGACGTCAACGTGATGGGTTTGCTCTACGCCACCGACGCCGCCATGGAGGTGATGAAGCGCCAGGGCGGCGGGCACCTCGTCAACGTCAGCAGCCTCGCGGGGAGGAAGGTCACCCGCGACTCGAGCGGCGTCTACGCCGGAAGTAAGCACGCCGTCGGGGCCATCTCCGAAGGCTTGAGGCAGGAGTTGCTGGAGGACGGCATCAGGGTGAGCGTGATCGAGCCCGGGGCCGTCGAGACGGAGCTCGCGACCCACATCACGGACGAAGAAGCCAGAGAAAGCCTCGGCGGCCTCTTGCAACTGGAGATACTGCAGGCCGAGGACATCGCGAACGCCATCGTCTACGCCGTCACCCAGCCCGAGCGGGTGAGCGTGAATGAGATCCTGATCCGGCCCACCCAACAGCCCGGTTAGTAGGGGCGGGGTTCGCGAACCGCCCCTACTAATATCTGGCTTTCAGACGTACGGCAGCCTGGTGGTCGACCTCGCGCTCTTCTTCGGCCTGGAGCAGCCTGTTCAGGGCCTCGACGGCGACCTCGAGCTGGTAGCGGCGGGGTTCGGTGGTGGTGAGGTATCTCTGCAGGAAGTTGCCTACCACTATCGAGGGGCGGGTCTGACCGAAGATGAACCAGGCTTCGGAGATCAGGATGAACTGGAGAATGGCGTAGCCCCACCACCCTATCAGCGGGTCGAGGAGGGCAGCGAGCATTATGTAGAGCAGGATGTTCGTGCCGCAGCGGGGGTGGATACGGCTGCTTTCTCTGGCATTCTGGAGCGTCACCTCACCGTACGTCTCGTAGGCGGCTACGGCTTTGTGTTCGGCCCCGTGGTAGCGGCCGATGGGGGTGAACTTCATCGCCGCAAAGAAGAGGAGCAGGATAGGCAGGATGGGAAACTCCGCGAAGAAAGCGAAGAAACCGCCGAGGGTTCCAGCCCCGCTACCGAGTTGCATCAGGCGCACGAAGAGCCAGAGGACGGCCAGCGTGCCAGCGAAGAAGAGCAGGCTCCAGATAGACCCGAAGACCTGGGCGAAGACCCTGCCCCAGAGAAAGAAAGAACGTATTATCGGCCAGCGGGAGACGCGTTGTAGGCCTGGGTTCGTAGGCTTTCGCAACGCGGAGGGTTCGACCTTGACGTGGATCTCTCCCTTCCTGCGATAAGCGACGCTGGTGTAGTTCGGGCCGAAGAGGTCGAGCCCGTCCCAGCGGGCCATCCCACCGAACATCAGACGCCCCTCGTTTTTCTCCACAGCGACGCCTTTGGCCACAACTCTCCCTCGGATAGGAGAAGGGGGAAGGGTCCCCTCCCCCATCCCGCGCTGGTCAGCAAGTCAGCTTATCAGCTAGTCAGCTTTTTGCTTGCTGAAATGTTTGCAAAGAGGTCCTGACCTCTTTGCAGTCCACTTACATCTTGTTGAGCCGCAGGAGGCCGCCCTCGCTTTCGAGCTCCCTATCAGCCAGGAACCGCGTGGTGACGCCGCCCCTTCTGAACTCCTCGTCCTCGAGCACGGCGAGGTGCAGCGGGAGGGTCGTCTCCATACCAGAGACGGCGAACTCGTCGAGGGCTCGAAGACCGCGGCGTATCGAGGACTCGCGGTCACGGGCGTGCACGATGAGCTTGGCCAGGAGGGAGTCGTAGTATGGGGGCACTCTGTAGCCGGCGTAGAGGTGCGAGTCGACCCTGACGCCTGGTCCTCCTGGCGGATTATAGACCTCGACCAGCCCGGCCTGGGGCAGGAAGTTGCGGAGGGGGTCTTCGGCGTTGATCCTGAACTCTATAGCGTGCCCGTCGGGAGAGCGGGCATCCTCGGGGACCTCCAGACGCTCGCCCGAGACGACCTTCAACTGCTCGGCCACGATGTCCACGCCGGAGATCATCTCCGTCACCGGATGCTCGACCTGGAGACGGGTATTCATCTCGATAAAGTAGAATTCCTCTTCAGCGTAGACGAACTCGACGGTCCCTGCGCCCTCGTAACCCAGGGAGCCGACCAGGTCGGCCGAGGCCGCCATGAGGCCCTCCCTTACGTCCACCGGCAGACCGGGCGCCGGCGATTCCTCGATGAGCTTCTGGTAGCGGCGCTGGACGGAGCAATCCCTCTCGGGGAAGGTAACGGTCTCACCGTAGGAGTCGGCGAGAATTTGAACTTCGACGTGCCTGAGGTTTTCGAGGTACTTCTCGACGTAGACAGAGCCGTCGCCGAAGTTGGCCCCGGCCTCCCTGCTCGCGCCCAGGTATGCGGCGTCGACCTCGGATTCGGTCTCGACGACCCGCATCCCTTTACCCCCGCCGCCTGCGCTGGCCTTGATGACCAGCGGATAGCCGATCTCGGCGCCGACGCGCTTGACCTCATCTACGCTCTCGCAGGAGCCGTCGGAGCCAGGGGTCACAGGGACCCCTGCCTCGGCCGCGGCCTCGCGGGCCTCGGGCTTGTCTCCCATCCTGGCTATGGTGCGAGAGGATGGGCCGACGAACGTCAGTCCAACCCTCTCGCAGATCTCGGCGAAGCGGGCGTTCTCGGCCAGGAACCCGTATCCGGGGTGGACGGCGTCTGCGCCCGTGAGCTCGGCGGCGGAGATGATCGCGGGCACGTTCAGGTAGCTGCTCGCCGCGGGAGGCGGGCCGATGCAGACCGACTCGTCGGCCAACTCGTGGTGCAGGGAGTCCCTATCAGCGGTGGAGTAGACCGCGACGCTGCGCACCCCAAGCTCTCGGCAGGCCCGGATTATGCGCAGGGCGATCTCGCCGCGGTTCGCCACGAGTACCTTGCCGATCACTACTGTTCGTCGGGCCGCAGGTAGAACAGCGGCTGGTCGTACTCGACGCCGCCGGCGTTCTCGGCCAGAACCTCGACGACCTCCCCCGAGACGTCGGCGACGATCTCGTTCATTAGCTTCATAGCCTCGACGATGCAAAGGGTCTGCCCGGCGCTGACCGAATCCCCCACCTCGACATAGGTGTCCTCGCCGGGGGCCGGCGCCCTGTAGAAGGTCCCGACTACGGGCGAGCGCACGGCGTGCAACCCGTCCGCCTCGGGCGATGACTCGGACTCCACTACATCAGGAACGCCCTGGGTCGCTGAAGCGACCTGGTCGCCGAAAGACGTGGTTGGAACCTCGGGTCTTGCCCTGACCGAGATCTCCGTCTCCCCCTGGCGGACCCGGATCTCACCGACCCCGCTCTCGCGCACGAGCTCGACGAGCTGCTCGACTTCCTTTAGCGGCAGCGGACGGTTTTCGTCAATCTCTGGCATAGCCAGGGATTCTACACGCCAGCCCGTGGGAAAACCCGCCCCCGGATGTACAATGCCCCAAGATCCATGGCCGAGAAGGAGACCGCAGGCGCTAGTATCAACGTCCTCGACCCCAGGGTGGCCCAGCAGGTGGCCGCAGGGGAGGTCGTCGACCGCCCGGCCTCGGTGGTCAAGGAGCTCGTCGAGAACGCCATCGACGCAAGAGCCTCCCGCATCGAGGTCGAGCTCACAGAAGGCGGCACCTCCCGCATCCTCGTCCGCGACGACGGATCTGGGATGTCCAGGGGCGACGCCACCCTCTCCGTGCTCAGGCACGCGACGAGCAAGATCCAAAACGTCGAAGACATCGAGACCGTAACCACTCTAGGATTCAGGGGCGAGGCGCTACCCTCGATCGCCAGCGTCTCTTCTTTCACTCTTACGACCTCAACGGGCGAGGGCGCGGCCACGAAGGTCGTCGTCGAGGGCGGGGCGAAGGCAGAGGTCTCCGCCGCCTCACACCCCAAGGGGACGACAGTCCTCGTCGACCGCCTGTTCTACAACGTCCCCGCAAGACGCGCCTTCTTGAAGGGCGCGCGGGCGGAGCGGGCCGCGATAGTCGAGTTCGTGACGCACCTGGCGATAGCCCATCCCACGCTCGCGTTCCGCCTGACGGATAAGGGCCGAGACTACCTCTCGCTACCTGAGGCTGGGGACCTCCTCGAGCGACTGGCGCAGATCCTCGGCGTCGCCAAAGCTCGCGCGCTGCGCAAGGTCGAATACGAATCGGGGGCTTTCGCTGTCTCCGGCTACGCGGCCCTTCCAAGCCTGACGGAAGGCAGCAGGGCCCACCAAACGATCTCGGTGAACGGTCGCTTCGTCAGGGCCGAGAACCTCCACAGGGGCCTCGACGACGCCTACAGGGCTACCGTACCATCTGGCCGCTACCCGCCCGTGGCCGTAGAGATAACCGCTGACCCCCGCCGCGTCGACGTGAACGTCCATCCAACAAAGCAGGTCGTCCGCTTCTCGGAGGAGAGGGCGGCCCGCGAAGCGGTGGCCGCCGCCGTCAGGGGCACCATAGAGTGGCGTCCCCAGGCACCACCGTCGGCCCCGCGGGCGGCCGAGAGGCCATACACTCAGGACCGCTTTTCGGTGCCGTCGCGTCCTCCCGCTGACTACCCCTCCTACGCCGCCGAGGGGGGCTCCCCTTACACAACGCCCCCCGCGCGTGGTCTGCAGGAGGCGCGCGAACGGCTCTCCGAGGCCTCAAGGCCGCTTGCGGAACCGCCCGCCGAGGAGACCGGACAGTACGCAGAGTTACCGGAACGGGGCGGGCTCCCGCAGGCCTCCCCCGAAGACCTGCGGGTCATAGGACAACTCGCCGCTGGCTACATCCTGATCGAGGAGCCAGGATCACTCTGGGTCGTCGACCAGCACGTCGCCCACGAGCGGGCCATTGTGGACAGGCTCCACGACTCTGACAGCCCGGCTACGGTGCAGAGCCTCCTCGTCCCCGAGGTCGTCGACCTCTCGCCGGCCGAGGCCGAGCTGGCCGCAGCAAGCCTGGAGGAACTCTCCGTCTACGGGTTCGAAGCCGAGCCGTTCGGGCCGAGGTCCGTGAGGGTTACGGCCGTGATCTCCACGCTCGCCGACAGGGACATAGCCGGCGCATTCAAGGACGCCCTCTCGGCCATCTCTGGCACCGAGCCTGGCCACCGCCGCGAGGACCACATCCTCGCCACCATAGCCTGCCACTCGGCCGTAAAGATGGGCGACAGACTCTCCCAGCCCGAGATGGAAGATCTCGTAAAGAACTGGCTAGAGAGCCGCCTCCCTGCCACCTGCCCGCACGGGAGGTCTATCTGCTACCGAATCGGCCTGAACGAGGTCGCTCGCAAGCTCGACCGGCATTAGAGCGGCTTGCGGAAGGAAAGTCGCCACTTCTCTACCGCTCTCGGACCTCGCCCGGCGAGGTCGACCATGTATACGACCCTGTAGAGGCCCCAGTCGACGTAGTGGCCGATCACCACGCCCGGTTCGCGCGAGCCGCCTCCCCTCAGGACCCATACCCGATCTCCCTTCGCGTATCCTGGCTCGTCCGCCTCGTAGGTCTTGCCCATCGGCCGCTCTCTCCCGACTACCAAGCTACTACGAAGAGGGTACTACGCGAAGCGTCAGAGGATCGATCCGCCGGCACGCCGACGGGACTTACCGTATAAATACCGCTTGCGGGCAAGTGACGAAGGGTGATGTTTGGACCTTACCAGAGACCGGATACTGGGGACTCTGGCCGTAGTAACCGCGGCCACGATCTGGGGAACGCTCGGGCTGTTCGCCAAGATCCTCTATGCCGAGGGTGTCTCGTTCGAGTCGCTGGTCGCGGTGCGGGCTTCGGTCGGGTGGGTCGCGGTACTGCTCTTCGTCCTGGTTACCGGCGGAGCGAAGAACCTGCTCGTCTCTGGCAGGGACCTGGCGTTTCTGGTCCCTCTCGGCGTCGTGGGGATAGGCCTGTTCTACCTGTTCTACTTCTTTACGGTCAGGGAGAGCACTGTCGGGACGGCGGCGATCCTGCTCTACAGCTCGCCGGCGTTCGTGGTGGTGCTGGCGCGGCTGTTCCTGAAGGAGGCGCTGAACGCGGCGAAAGTACTCGCGCTCCTGCTGACGATCGGCGGGATCTTCCTGGTCGCCGGCGCCTACGATCCGGTGAACCTGGAGGTGAGCCCTATGGTGCTGCTGACAGGATTGCTCTCTGGCCTTACCTACGGACTGTATTCGATCTTCGGCCGTCCTGTGGCAGGCCGCCTTGGCCCTTCCGTCATCCTGAGCTACGCCCTCTTCTTCGGGGCCTCGCTGCTCGTCGTGGCCGCGCTCCCTACGTTCGGCACGTTGGCCGGCCTCCCGGCGAGCTCCTACGCCCTGCTCTTCATGCTCGCGGTAGTGCATACCACGCTCGCGTTCGCGCTCTACACCTTCGGGCTCGGGCGCCTCGGGGCCGGCAGGGCGGCCATAGTGGCAACGGTCGAGCCCGTCGTGGCCGGCGCCATCGGTGCGGTGCTGCTCGGGGAGGACCTTACAGTACCCAAGGTGGTCGGCGCAGGACTCGTGATCTCCGGCGCGGCGCTGGCCCAGGTCAGACTCCGAAAGGGCTGATCTTGGCCTTTCTCCGCCAAACCGGGTACTATGTTAGTCCACGTCGAGAACCGCCGATCGCAAAGGATTCACTTCCCGCGACTCCTGAGGATAGAGGAGGAACGCCGTGCCTATAGAGTTCAAGGAAGGCGGTTCGGGCTACTCCCTGGGGGTCGAGGAGGAGCT
>JBPCIR010000059.1:0-9977 GCA_051006095.1 Rubrobacter sp.
GTCTCGCCAACGAGTCGTTGAAAAAACTAGGCGTCGAGAGTCCGAGGGTGGCCGTCGCAGGCCTGAACCCCCACGCCGGAGAGAACGGGCTCTTCGGCACCGAGGACGCAGAGCGGATAGCGCCGGCTGTTGCCGCCGCCGTGGAGGAGGGCATCGACGCGACGGGGCCGCATCCGCCCGACACCGTGATGATGCGGGCCAGGACGGGCGCGTTCGATATCGTCGTCGTGCAGTACCACGACCAGGGACACATTCCCATAAAACTGATGGGCTTCGATACCGGGGTAAACGTGACGGTTGGGCTGCCGTTCTTCAGGACGAGCGTGGATCATGGCACCGCCTTCGATATCGCCGGTACAGGGAAGGCCGAAGCGGCGAGCCTCCGCGCCGCCCTCGACCTCGCCCGCAGACTGGCGGGCGCCGAGGAGCGGGCGGAAGAGAGGAGTTAGAAGTGGAGTTCCCGAAAGTAGTCAAGGTCAGGCAGAAGTTCCCGAGGCCGCGCGTCGAGAGCGTCGAAGCGGCGCTGCGGGAGCAGTTGGGCCGAGAGGAGATAGCTTCGGCTATCAGGCCGGGTATGAGTGTGGCGCTTACGGCGGGTAGCCGCGGCATCGCGGAGATATATGGGATCGTGCGCTCTCTCGTCGCGATCTTGAAGGAGATGGGGGCTGAGCCTTTTATCGTGCCTTCGATGGGGAGCCACGGCGGGGCTACGGCCGAGGGGCAGGTCGAGATCCTCGAGTCTCTGGGCGTCACGGAGGAGCGCTGCGGAGCGCCGATACGCTCTTCGATGGAGGTTGTAGAGCTCGGAGAGACGGAGCGCGGGGTGCCCGTGTACATGGACAGGATCGCCTCCGAGGCCGACGGCGTCGTGCTCGTCAACAGGATCAAAGCCCACACGGATTTCCGCTCCACTATAGAGAGCGGCCTCATGAAGATGGCCTCTATCGGTCTCGGAAAGCACGAGCAGGCGCTCGCGCTGCACGGCTACGGCGTCGAAGGCATCCGCGACTTCATGGTCGAGGTCGGGGACGAGGTGCTCGAGTCGGGGCATATCCTCTTCGGCGTTGCAAGCGTCGAGAATGCCTACGACGAGCCGGCCATAATCGAGGCGATACCCGCAGCGGAGATTCACGAGCGCGAGGCCGAGCTCCTCGCCGAGTACATGCGGGTGATGCCTGATCTCCCCGTCTCAGATATTGATGTGCTCTACGTCGACGCCCTGGGCAAGAACTACTCTGGGACGGGGATGGACACGAACGTGATCGGACGCTTCCGCATCCTCGGCGTCGATGAGCCGGAGACGCCCGCCATCAAATACATAATCGTCGGCGACATCAGCAAGGAATCACACGGCAACGCCCTAGGAGTTGGTCTCGCCGACCTGACGACGCGACGCCTTGCCGACCAGATCGAACGCAAAGCCATGAACGCCAACGTCGTCACCAGCACCTTTATCGAGCGGGCCAAGGTACCAATGGTACTCGCGAGCGACGAGGAGGCGCTCCAGACGGCCGTCCGCTGCAACTGGGGCGTCCCACCCCAAGAGACGCGCTTCGTCCGCATCCCGAACACGTTGCACCTCGAGTACCTCTATGTCTCCGAGAACCTTGTCGACGAGGTGCTCCGCAACGCGGAGGTCGAGGTGGTAGGCGATCCTGAAGAGGTCAGCTTCGATGCCGAAGGGTATCTCGAAGGTTTTTGAGTGTAGGGGGAGGTTCGCGAACCTCCCGGCGTTGGAGCGGGTAAAGGAGGACCTTTGGACTTAGCATTGCTGGCTGGGGCGAGGGTCGTGGATCTCTCACTGACCGTATCGGAGCGGCTGCCTGGTACGTGGCCGGGGCACATGACCTATGCGCACCACAACTGGAACTGGTTCGCCGAGGTAGAAGGGCCGACGGGCAAGACCAGGAGCACCGCCCCATACCAGACCAACTTCGTCGTCATGGACGAGCACTGCGGCACCCACTTCGACGCCCCAACCCATTTCGTCCCGCCCCCCGACTCGGGCCTGGATCTCGCAGGACCCCTTGGGGATCAAACAGGGGACAAAGTACCCCTCGAAGACCTCATGGGTCCCGCGGTGGTAATAGACATCAGGTTCCTGGCCGAGGAAGGCGAGCCCGGGGTCAGTCCCTTTATTACTCCCAGACACGTTGAGGCCTGGGAGGAAGAGAACGGGACGCTCAGGGCAGGCGAGGTCGTGCTCTTCAGAACTGGCTGGGACCGCTACTACGTCGAGGGCGAGGAGGGCGAGCGATACATGCACGGCTCGCTCGTCACGGGTGAGACTCCAGGCTGGCCCGCCCCTGCTCCCGAGACCGCTATCTATTTGCATGAGCGTGGCGTGAAGACCATAGGCATCGACGCTCCCAGCATAGGCAGCGCCCACGACGCCGTACCTGTTCACCAGGAGGGTCTGAGCCGCGGGATGCGCTACGTCGAGATCCTGACCAACCTCGGCGAGTTGCCGGTGCGTGGCGCCTACTTTATCTTCATGCCGGTCAAGATCGCCGAATCCTCCGGCGGACCAGGCCGGGCGATGGCGCTGCTGCTGGAGTAGAGAGCCACCCGAACGTGGGTGAGGTGTCCGTGCGCGCCCTCCTTTGTGTGGTAGCGTGTCCGCAGTAAAGCGATACGTTAGTCGAGGTGTGAAGGTGCAACTTTTCGAGAAGTTGATCGAATACCCCGAGGCCGAGCGGCTCGTGTTCGAGAGCACGCCCAAACTCCCCGTCGAGGAGACGCCGCTCGGGGAGGCTCTGGGCCTCGCGCTTGCGTGGGATCTCACGGCCACGACAGACTCGCCGCCCTTCGACAACTCGGCGGTGGACGGGTACGCGCTGCGGAGCGAGGACGCCGAGGCCGGGCGCGTCTTCGGCGTGGTCGACGAGGCGCCTGCGGGGCGTCCGGCGAAGAGGCGCGTCGGAGAAGGCGAGGCTATCAAGATCTTCACCGGCGGTGTCATCCCTGAAGGGGCCGACGCCGTTGTGATGGTCGAGAACACCTCGGGCTGGGGAGAAGAGTTCGAACTGAAGAAGGTCCCCTCTCCAGGAGACAACATCCGCGTGGCGGGCGAGGACACGCGCCGTGGAGACGTCATCCTGCCCGCAGAGACGGAGGTCGGGGCCCCCGAGATAGCCGTCGCCGCGACGCAGGGCTACGGCGCGCTACCTGTCTACCGGAGACCGACGGTGGTCGTCCTCTCTACAGGGACCGAGCTCGTGGAGCCAGGGACGCGGGACCTCGACCCCGGTGAGATCTTCGACTCCAACTCCTACGCCATCGTCGCAGCGGCCCGCGAGGCCGGCGCCGAGGCCCGCCGTCTCTACGCCGCCTCGGACGACGCGGATACCCTGCGCGCGGCGATAGGGGAAGCGCTCGAGACGGCCGACGTGGTCGTGACGAGCGGCGGGGTCTCGGTTGGGGAGAAGGACCTCGTCAAGAGCACGATGCTCGACCTTGGTGTCGAGCAGGTCTTCTGGGGCGTCAAGTTCAAGCCGGGCAAGCCCCTGTTCTACGGGACGCGGGGCGAGACCCGCCTCTTCGGCCTGCCAGGTAACCCGGTCTCCGCGATGGTCTGCTTCGACCTCTTCGTAAGGCCGGCCCTGATGGGTATGATGGGCCGAGGGGACAGGAGGAGGCCGCGCATCCCTGTCTACTTCGAGAATGATGTCGTCAACAAATTCGGCAGGCTGCACGCCATGCGCGTCAGCATAAAGCGGACGGAGAAAGGCTGGCTGGCCGAGTCCGTCGGGGCCCAGGGCTCGGGGCTCGTCAGCTCTCTAACCAAGGCCGACGCCCTCGCCTTGGTCGGCCCCGCCTCCGATGGAATCCCCGCGGGAGAGCACATCGAGGCCATAGTGTTGAGGGACGAAAAGCTAATCAGCTAATCAGCAAGTCAGCACGCCGCCTGCAGCGGCTTGTCAGCATTTCAGCAAGGACTTGCGCACGCGAAAGCTGACTAGCTGAAATGCTGACAAGCGCCCGAAGGGCGCGTGCTGAAGTGCTAAAATTACGTTCCGATGTTCGATTCAGATCTTGAAGATAACGTCTTCCGCAGGCGGCTGATGAAGGAGGTTGCACCGGGGGTTCCGGTGCACTTCTCTTTTTATTCGCCTTCGGTCAAAGTGCAGGTGATGCACGCCGCGGAGAATCTCCCAGGGGCGAACGGACGCTATATCGGGGACGCCGTCACCATCGAGTTCGTCCCTGATGACGCTGCGGCCGTCGAGCGGGTCCGCGCGTACGTCTGGCACTGGGAGGGCTACAACGCCTTCACGGCTGTGCGCAAGATCAACCACCTCAGACGCGGCGTCTGCCCTGAGGGCGTACATGGCATCCTCGAAAGGGTCCGCGGCGTGGACAAGCGGGCCGCCGCGAAGACGGCCGAGGCTCTTCACCCTGAGGAGTTGGGGGAGATACTCTCCAGGGGAGATTTCAAGACGCTGGCGCGGCTGCCAGGCATGGGCGAGAAACGGGCCCGTGCCGTCGTCGAGTTCTACGAGAACGAGAGAAGCGACCGGCGCTTTTTGTATGCCGCCAACCGCAACGACCGTTTCCGGGGGAAGCCGGTGATCACGGAGCTTGACCTCGGGAGAGACCTCGAAGAGCAGGTGTGGGACCATGCGGTGCGGGCGCGAAGGCTTGGCGATCCCGACCCACTCGGGCCCGATGAGCCTCCGGGCCACACCACCGTCCGCAACGCGAACCTCATGCATCCGCTCCCGATGACGCCCTCTCTGATGGGCCGGGGCGTCTACTATCCCGAGCAGGTCGGGCGCTTCGCCGACAGGTGTAGACGTGTCCTCGTGGAAAGGGAGAGGCTGGCCGGTGTCGGATCTCTACGCATCCAGCGCGGCAAGCTCTTCCACACGATCAAGATGGCCGGCGTCGGGATGAAGACGCGGGCCAGGGTCCTCGCGAGCGGGTTGCTCGACGACGAGTACACCTATGAGAGCCTCGTCGCCATCCCCGGCGTGACGGAGGCCCAGGCCAGGACTATCGCAGGGGCCGCGAGGGCCGCCAAAGAGGGACCTGTGCCAGCTTCGCTCGGGGTGGCGCGGACGGAGGTCCGTGTCTCCTAGTCTCTACGGCTTCGTGAGAGACCACGAGCCCGTGAGCCCGGAAGAGATCTCCACAGAATTCCTCTCTTTGACGAGCCCGAACGGCGATACCAGGGCCCTTGTCGAGAGGCTCGTCGAAGGTGATTCGAGGTTTGTCTGGGAGGATGCGGACTTGAGGACCGCGCATGCTGGCTCGCTCGCGCTCGGGGAGGCCCCTTACGTCGTCTTCGACGTGGAGACCACAGGCTCCTCGGCCGGGAAGGGGGGCGCCATCACGGAGTTCGGCGCCCTCAAGCTCGTGCGCGGGGAGGTGATCGACCAGTTCTCGACGCTCGTCAACCCTGGCCGCCCGATAGACTCCTTCGTCGTGCGCCTGACAGGTATAACGGACCGCATGGTCTCGGATGCTCCTTCCATCTCCGAGGTAATGCCGCGCTTCGAGGAGTTTGTCGAGGGGTGCGTCCTCGTCGGGCACAACGTCCACTTCGACTGCTCCTTCGTCACAGCTGCAAGAGGGGGGAACCCGCTCCCCAACGAAGTCCTCGACACCCTGAAACTCGCCCGTTCCCTGGTGCCTGGTCTCAAACGCTACCGTCTGGGCGCGCTCGTCAGCCACTTCGGTGTGCGCCAGGCGCCGAACCACAGGGCCCTCTCCGACGCTGCCGCGACGACGGAGATCTTCCGGAGACTGCTGAAGCTCCTCGACTCCGCAGGCATAGAGAGCGTCGGGGAAGCGCTCGCTATCCGCGGGGGAAGGGGACGCATCAAACCCCAGAAGCAACACCTCGCAAGCGAGTTACCAAACACGCCGGGCGTGTACTACTTCGTCGACAAGCACGGCACCACCCTCTATGTCGGCAAGGCGAAGGACCTGAAGGCCCGCGTCAGGACCTACTTCAACGGCGGGGACGGACGCCGCAAGGTCGGCCGGCTCGTCGAAGAGGTCGCCGAGATACGCGTCAAGGAGACCGAGAGCGAGCTTCACGCCCTCATCCTCGAGGCCAGGGAGATAAAACGCCTGTTGCCGCGCTACAACTCCGTCGGCAGGGACGACAAGGCGAGCTGGTACATAAGGCTAGACCTTGGCGAGCCCTACCCCGTACCCGAGCGGGTCTCCGCGAACCCGCCCGAGGGCGGACTCATCCACCTCGGCCCTTACAGGAGCGCCGGGGTCCTTGACACCTGCATCGAGGCTCTCGGCAGGATCTTCCCGCTCAAGAGGTGCTCGGGTGACGGGGAGGTCTGCTTCTACGGCCAGATGGGACGCTGCGCGCCGTGCCTGGGCATGGGTGAGGAGGAATACCGACGGGAGGTCGTAGACGAGGTGGTCGCGCTCTTGCGGGGCGAGGGTGGTGAGGAGCACCTGAGGGCGCTCGTCAGGGAGCGGAAACGGATGGCCGCGGGGCTAGAGTTCGAGGCCGCGGCCAGGCTGCGAGACTTGATCTCCGGCATAGAGCGGATACGCCTCTCCAGGACTGTGGTGGGCGCTGAGGGTGTGCAGGCCGTCGTCGCCCCATCGACGGAGCCTGGTGTGATCGAGGTCTTCATCCTGTGCGAAGGACGCCTGGTCGCCCACCGCGGCTTCGACCCTGGCGATGCGAGCGGCCTCGCACGCTTCGCCGAGGAGGTGCTGGCGAGGCCCAGGGAGAACGGGTCCCGTTCCGAGAAGGAAGGCACGAACGAGGCGCGTATCGTCGCGGCTTATCTCAGGCGCCGGCAGGCGGTAGTCGAGGCCGTGCGCTTGAAAGAAGCTCGGGATCTCCTGGAGGTGGCGGAAAGGGTCGCCGAGGCCGCAGCCCCGCTGGCGTGAGGACCCGTCGAATTCAGGAGGCTGTGTACTCCCTCATGCTAGAATAAGGAAGGTTAACAGGTGGTCCCTGTGTACAAGAAGAGGGTTTAGCCGGGGATGGTACAGGATCTACAGGGTGTGACGCGCAAGATCCTTCTGGTCGACGACGAGCCGTCGCTCCAGAAGATGCTCACGCATGCGCTCGAGCGCGAGGGATTCCAGGTCCAGGTCGCCGGTGACGGCGAGGCCGCTCTGGAAGCGTTCAAGGCCTTCGAGCCGCACCTTATAGTGCTCGACATCATGCTCCCCAAGCTCGACGGCACTGAGGTCATAAGGAGGATACGGTCGCAGAGCGACGTGCCCGTCATCATGCTGACAGCCCGCGACGACGAGATAGACAGGGTAGTCGGCCTCGAGCTCGGGGCTGACGACTACGTCACCAAGCCTTTCGCCGTCAGGGAGCTTGTGGCGCGCGTCAGGGCGATCATGCGCAGGGCGGCGGTACCGGCTGGCCAGCGCCCTGACGAGCTGACCTACGACAGGCTCAGGATCAACCTGCCAAGCCGCAGGGTGTCGGCCGAAGGCGAAGAGGTCGACCTCACCTATACCGAGTTCGAGCTCCTGGTGACCCTGGCCTCGAGCCCTGGCAGGGTGTTCTCGCGCAGCGCGCTCCTGCGCAGGGTGTGGGGCGACGAGTTCCGTGACGAACGCACGGTGGACGTCCACATCCGTCACCTCCGCGAGAAGATAGAACGCGACCCCAGGAACCCCGAATACATCCACACCGCGCGGGGTGTCGGATATGTTTTCCGCTAGAGATCAGTCTACGGGAAAGGGCAGGGATCTAGACCTCTGGCGAAAGGCCAGGAAGCGGCTCGCGTCGAAGCCTGGGGGCGAGTTCAGGCCCCGCCTCAGCATGCGCATCTGGCTCACGGCGCTCTTCGTGCTCGTGACCGCCTTCGCCGCGATAACCGCCTACGAGATAGTGCATCCCATCCTCTTTGAGACCCTCAATCGGTCGAGCGGGGCCGCCTTCAAGCAGGTCGGGGACCAGTTCGAGGATCAGGTGCAGCGGTTGAGGGAACGCGGCGAACCCGTAACGGAGCAGCGCATCAACGCGTTCGCCCGCTCCCACGGGCTGCAGTGGGGCATAGTCAGGGGCGCGGATGGCCAGCTGACGCAGGGGAACCTGGATGAGTGGTCCTACGGACCGGTGAGGCGTGCCGTAGAGGAGCCGAGAAGGCCTAGCGACGATATGGAACAGATCGAGACTGGAGTCCACAAGGGACAGCGGCTGGCCACCTACGCCTATCCCATAAACGTCGACGTCGAAGGCAGGGCCGAGCCACAGCCCAGGGCCATAGTCTTCGTCAAGTTCTTCACGGAGAATGACGTCGAGAACGTGCGGGCGGCGCTCAGGAATATAGAGCGATTGGCCTTGCTGGCAGGCGCCCTGGCGCTGCTTATCGCCGGGCTCGCAGGGTACTTCGCGGCGGTCTTGATCTCCCGGCGCGTCAGCCGCCTGGGGCTGGCCGCCGAGCACCTGGCCGCAGGCAACTTCGACGCGAGAATACAGACGCGCGTCGAGGATGAGGTGGGCTCTCTAGGCGCGACGTTCAACGCAATGGCGGTCTCCCTCAAGGAGGCGTTCGACCAGGTAGGGCAGGAGAAGGAGCGCGGGAACGCGATACTCGACGGCATGACGGATGCGGTCGTTGGGGTGGACAGAGACCTGAACCCCGTATTCTTGAACCCACGCGCAAGGAAGCTCCTCGAGTCTTCCGACCATGCCTTCCACAACCGCCTGCAGGAGGTGCTCGCCAAGACCCGCTACAGCGGTCCCGTTACAGAGTCCGAGGCGAAGGCCGGGGACAGGGTCATCGAGATCCGGGCAGCCCCCCTCGAGGACGGGGCGCTCGCCATCCTGCGCGACGTCACGGAGGAGCGCCACATGCAGCGCGTCAAGGCCGAGTTTATCGCCAACGCTTCCCACGAGCTCAAGACACCGCTGACGGCCCTCTCCGGCTACCTGGAGATGCTCGAGGACGAGGAGGATGAAAGTGTCAGGGCCGAGTTCCTGAACGACATGCGCGTTCAGACCACGCGCCTGCAGAGCCTGGCGCGTACCCTGCTCGACCTCTCGCGACTCGATGCCAACGCCGTCACCTTCAGGACGGAGGAGGTCGACGTCGAAGACCTGCTCCACGGGCTGCGCAGGGACTTCGGCTACACGGGCCGTTCACTCAACATAAGGGCCGAGGAGAACGTGCCGCCCGTAAGGACCGACCCGAACCAACTGCACAGGGCTATCGCCATCCTCGTGGACAACGCCCTCAAGTATTCGGACGAGAGTTCGCCCGTCGACCTCGGCCTCTCCCGCGAAGATGGGCAGGTCATTATCAGCGTCACGGACCGCGGTTGCGGCATCCCCGAATCCGAGATCCCTCACATCTTCGACCGCTTCTACAGGGCCCAGGGCTCGTCTCGCGCCGATGGCACAGGCCTCGGGCTAGCCCTCGCCCACGAGATCACCGACCACCTCGGAGGCGAGATCCAGGTCCGCAGCCGCCCCGACGCCGGAAGCATCTTCTCCGTTCTCCTCCCCCTGGCGGCAGACTCCCCCGGCACGAACGGAAGCCGGTCTCTTCAGTCTCTACCTGAGGTTTAGCTCACGCTTTAGCGACTTTGAGGGTAGAATATGCGTGGGGCAGCACGGTTTCCGTAGATTCTCCCCCCTCCCTACGGACCGTGTTGCTCCTTTTTGTTAGGTGTCCGGCTACAGGCATCAGGTTTCAGCTCGTGCTGACTAGCTCAGAAACCCACTGGGAGTCCGAGGAGGGTCAGGAGGGGTCGTATTGGGGCGAGCAGGATGCCGAAGATGGGGAGGTTCGTCAGGAACGAGACCAGGATGAGGCCAAGCAAGATCATGGGTCCGTATTGGTTCATGAATGCCACAAAGCCGTCCAGGAACCGGGGCAGGAAAGGGAAGATCACCTTCGAGCCGTCGAGCGGGGGGATAGGGATGAGGTTGAAGACGAAAAGTAGTGCGTTGGTGAAGGCGACCATGACCACGAGTATGAACAGGTAGCCGGCCTGATCTCTGAACGGTGGCAGCAAATACAGAGCGG
>JBPCIR010000060.1:0-4227 GCA_051006095.1 Rubrobacter sp.
CCGCGAGCGTGGCGACCGCCGCCGCCGCGAGCGCCAGCAAGAGCGGCGCCTCACCCGCCCGAAGCTCCCCCACCCGGTACGCGCCCGCTGTGGGGGTCACCAGGATCCCGGCCCCGACGAGCACGCCTGCAGGTAAAAGTATGGCCGCGACCCTGCTCCGGAGGTCGCGCACCTCCGCCCGGTGGGCCCGGTCCGAGAGACGGTTGAGCCCCCTAAGGGTCAGATCGTAGATACGCTCGGGCCCCGCCCTCTCCCCGAGCCGGCAGAAGCCCAGCGCCGCCGGGGACCAGGCCGGCCGGGAGAGAACGATCATGGCACCCAGGGCGTAGGCCGCGAGCGCCATAAGGTTCTCGGGGCGGAAGTCGAGGTGGTAGGCGGGCTCCACCGGCGTCGGGACCGCCAAGGAGACCCTCCCCGCCGCCTCGGCTAAAGTCTCGAAGGGCCCGACGAGGATGCCCCCCACCAGCACGAGCGCCCCCAGCGCCGCGACCGGCGCGACGAGGGCCGCCGGCAACTCGCGCTCCCCGTGCGTCCCTTCGCCGGGGGCACCGAGAAAGATGCCGCTCCAAAATCGCCAGATGTAGGCGAGCGTCAGCGCCGCCCACAGCACCGCGAGGGCCGCAAAAGCGGGGCCACGCTCGAGCGCCGCGCCGAAGAGGATCTCGTCTTTGAAGAAGCCGATGGTGAGGGGCATCGCCGCCAGCCCCGCGGCGGCGGCCCCGCTCGCCGCCGCCAGTACCGGCATGCGCTTCCTCAGCCCCCCCAGCCTGCTCAGGCGGTCTTCCCCTGTCGCCTCCGTCACGGCCCCCGCGGTCAGGAACAGCGCGCTCTTGGAGAGGGCATGCGCGATCACGTAGAAGGAGGCTCCGGCGACGCCGTACTCCCCGCCGAGGCCGAACATGTAGACGACGTAGCCGTACTGGCTTATCGTGGAGTAGGCGAGTAGCTGCTTGAGGACGTCGCGCGTGAGCGCCAGGACGCTGCCGACGAGGACGGACGCGGCGCCAAACACCAGGAAGCAGTCGAGGAGGACCTCGCTCTTGTGCAAGAGCGGGTACACGCGCCCGATCAGCAAGACCCCGGCGGCTACCATCGCCGCCGAGTGCAGGTAGGCGGAGACCGGCGTTGGCGCCGCCATCGCCCGCGGCAACCAGAAGTGCAGCGGCGCCTGGGCGCTCTTCGCGAGCCCGGCGACCGCGATGAGGAACCCCGAGACGGTGAGGAGAGGACCCGGCTCGACCACGCGGGCGAGCTCCGGGAGGGAGAAGGTCCCGTGGGCAGCGCGGAGCATCACGGCGCCTATCAAGAGGAGGACCGCCGTGACCCCGGTTACGAGCAGGGCCATGAGCGCCGATGAGCGGGCGTCCGGGTCGTGGCGGTCGAAGCCGATGAGGTAGTACGAGGCGATGGCCGTCAGGTCCCAGAAGATGAACAAGAGGATGAGGTCCTGGGCCATCGCGAGCCCGACCATCGAGCCCATAAAGAGCAGCATGAAGAAGTAGAACGCCGTCGCGTCCGATTCGGGCCGACCTTCGTGCTCCAGGTGCAGCGGCAGGTAGCGCGACGAGTACACCAGGACCGCGAAGCCGATCCCGGTCGCCAGCAGGGCATAGAGCGCCGCGAGCCCGTCGAAGGCCACGGCGAACCGTATCTCCCAGGTAGGGGCCCACGCCGCGTCGATCGCGCCGCCGCCCATCCCCCATCCCCAGAGCGCGGCGCCGAAGGCCAGGGCGGCCAGGACTGCCCCGACCGGCGCCGCGAGCGAGGGCCGTAAGCGCCCGGCGAGCGCCGAGGCGGGGGCTGCGAGGAGGGCCGCGAGGAGCGGGAGGAGCACCCAGAGCGTCGTTATGGCCGCCCCCCGATCCGACCCGCGTGCGCCACGCGCCCCAAGGGCGACGCCGGTCCGCGACCGTTCGGAAGGAAGTTTTCGGGACGCTCCATCGCTCTCTCCAAACCCCGGAAGGCGGCTTCGTGCGGCCGCCGGCTCCGGCGGCCGACCGTCGCCCCCATTCTAATGCCTTTCCGCAGATCCTTCGGCGCAGCGTTCCCTATCGGGGCGGGCCGGGAGGTCGCGGGTTGCTCGGGGAGGTCTTTTCGCCTCGCCGCCACGAACAGGCCGTTGAGACCTACCAGTAATGACGCGAGGACGACCAAGAGGCCGTCGAGCGCTAACCCACCCGACCCGCCTCCGGCTACGCTATCCTCAAGCACTGGAAGATCTACGGCGAAGAAGAGCTGTCCCGCAGGGAGGTCACGCTGCGGCCGGGTCCCGAGGTCCTCGGCGTCCAGTTCGTCGGAGACATCCTCGCCTGCTACGACATCGAGTATTCTGCAGGCACCGGCCCAGCCACCGACGGCGCCAGAGGCCGTCTACAAGCAGTGAAGATGCCTCGGCTGTTCGCTACCCGCCATCGTTCCGGCGCAGCTCAGGCTGTTTACGCTAGACGCCTTCGGCGAAACCGGGTGGTTGAAGGCCCTGAAGCTCCTTGACGAAGAACGCCGTAAGGCGTATGCTGAGCAAGGACTCAAATTTATGAGCAATAACTCAATAGGAGGTTTGTGCGGTGTCGGAGCCACGGAGGGACGAGGTGCGCGATCTGGTCGTCCGTGCCAGGCGGGAGCAGATCGTCGGGGCGGCCACGCGGGTCTTCGCGGAGAAGGGGTTCCGCCGCGCTACCACAAAGGAGGTGGCGCGGGCTGCGGGCGTCTCGGAGGGGACCATCTACAACTACTTCGAGGACAAGGACGCCCTCCTGCTGGCGATCCTCGACAGGTTGAACGAGACGGAGCGGCGGGCGGCGGACTTCGAGGAGGGGATGGCCACGGATTTCCGGGGTTTCCTCGAGCAATACCTGCGCAGGCGCATCTCTTTGATCTGGGAGAATCGGGAGGTCTTTCGGGTCGTCCTCTCCGAAATGCTGGTGAACGCCGAATTGCGCGATCGCTACGTTCGGCACGTGGTGGACCCGACCATGAGGATCGCCGAGGAGAACTTCCGGTCGAGGATGGAACAGGGGGAGGTGCGGGAGACGGACACGCCCCTGGCGATGCGATCCGTGGCCGGGGCCGTGCTGGGGATCCTGGTACTTGGCTTGCTGGGAGACGAGGAGATAGGTTCGCGGTCGGACGAGGTGCCCGACGTCCTCGCCGGGTTGTTGATCCACGGCCTTGGCGCTGCGGAGGAGGAGGATCGGCGTGGATAGGAGCGTGAAAGGAGCCGGCCAGGACGGGATCGTCTCACCCGACCTCGCCAGCCCGGCTTTCAAGGCGGATCCCCATCCGTTCTACGCGCGCCTGCGGGCCGAGGCCCCCGTTTGGCGCGCGACCCTTCGCGACCGGCGGACGGCGTGGTTGGTGAACCGCTACGAGGACGCGGCAAGGGTGTTGAAGGATGACGCGTTCGCCAAGGATAAGCTGAACGCTCTGGACCCGGAGCAGCGGGCGAAGACGCCGTGGATGCCGGGCTTCCTCAAGCCGCTCGAACGCAACATGCTCGACCTGGACGACCCAGACCACGCGCGGCTGCGTGCCCTCGTTTCCAAGGCATTCACTCCCCGCCTCATCGAACGGCTACGGGGGCGGATCGAGGCGCTCTGCGAAGAACTCCTCGATGCCATGGAACGCGAAAGGGACCGCAAGGGCGGGACCGACCTGGTCGCCGGCTACGCGCTGCCCCTGCCCGCTACCGTCATCGCCGAACTTCTGGGAGTACCCGCGGAAGACCATGCCAGGTTCCACCGGTGGTCGAACAGGTTGGTCTCCGTCTCCTCGGGCCGAGACATGTTGCTTGCCCTCCCCGCCGCGCTTTCGTTCGTGCGCTACCTCCGCGAGCTCGTGGAGCGGCGCCGCGCCGACCCCCAGGAAGACCTCATCACGGCGTTGATCCGGGCTGAGGAGGCAGGCGACAAGTTGAGCGAGGACGAGCTCCTGGCCATGGCGTTCCTGCTCATAATGGCCGGCCACGAAACCACCGTCAACCTGATCGCTAGCGGCACGCTCGCCCTCCTCGAGAATCCAGAGCAGGCGGAGAGGCTTAGGCGCGATCCTTCGCTCGTGAAGCCGGCGGTCGAGGAGCTCTTGCGCTACACCAGTCCCGTGGGGATGGCGACCGAGCGCTACGCGCGCGAGGACACGGAGATCTGGAGCACGACGATACCGCGTGGCGGACTGGTCTTGGCGGTGCTCGGTTCGGCCAACCGCGACGAGCGGCATTTCGAGGACTCCGAC
>JBPCIR010000061.1:0-3713 GCA_051006095.1 Rubrobacter sp.
CGCTCCGAGGCCGGCGAAGATGCCTGCCTCCCTGTAGGAGAGGCGCGGCATCAGGGAGGCGTCTGGGACCAGACGCGGGTCGGCATCGAGAACGCCGTCGACGTCGGACATGATCCAGACCTCATCAGAGTCGAGCGCCCTCCCCAAAACCGTCGCGGAGAGATCAGAGCCCCCCCTACCAAGCGTCGTAGGCACCCCCCCTGGCGAGCGTCCTACGTAGCCAGGCACGACCGCAACGAGCCCTGATTCGAGTAGCGGTGAGACGTAGCGCGCCGCGCGTTCGCGTGTGGCCGCTGGGTCCACCTCGGCCTCTCCAAAGCGTGCGTCCGTGGCTATTGGGTCGGCGGCGACCCTCGAGGGGACACCCTGGCTGCCGACAGCCCCGGCCAGGATCTCCGCTGACAGGCGCTCTCCGTAGACCGCGATCTCATCCCGGCGCGCCTTCACGTTGTCGTAAGGAACCCCGATGACCTCTTCGAGCTCGCCTAGCAGGTCGACCACGCGCCCTTCGACACCCGGCAGATGTTCGGCGGCCACGGCCTCGCGGGCGGCGTGCAGGTGCCGTTCGGCCAGCGTGCGGCGGAGCTCCGCGATGGAAGCTTCGTGCGTCTCGTCCTCGATGGCCCGCTTCACCCACCCCGAGCACTTCCTGGCATAGCCGAGCAGGGTGTCGGTCGTGCCGCCCATCGCAGAGACGACCACGGCCACGGGGTTATTCCCGGCAGCTTCGGCGGCGATACGGGCGGCCCTGACGAATTGTGCGCCTCCCCCTACCGAGGTGCCCCCGAACTTTATGACCAGAGGTCTCTCCAATGGGGTCACGCTCCGTTCAGCGCTGTGTCGAGATCGTAGAGTATGTCGTCGATAGACTCGAGGCCGACGGAGAGCCTGACGTAGTCGTCCGTGACGCCGGTGGACTTCTGCTCGTCGACCGAGAGTTGCGAGTGGGTCGTCGAGGCAGGGTGTATGACGAGGCTCTTCGCGTCGCCGACGTTCGCGAGGAGGCTGTGCAGCTCGAGCCCGTCTATAAAGCGCTTGCCAGCCTCGAGGCCACCTTCGATACCGAAACCGAGGATCGCACCGAATAGACCTTCCTTGTGGTACTTCGCCGCCAACTCGTGCGAAGGATGGTCTTCGAGACCAGGGTAATTGACCCAGTTGACCCTGGGATGGCCCTGCAGGAACTCGGCGACGGCCTGCGCGTTCGTCGAGTGGCGCTCCATCCGCAAGGGTAGCGTCTCGAGTCCCTGCAGGAAGAGGAAGCTGTTGAACGGGCTGAGGGCTGGACCCCAGTCCCTGAGCATCTGGACGCGGGCCTTCAAGATAAACGAAAGCTCGCCGAGTGTTGGGTAGATCTCCAGCCCGTGGTAGGAGGGGTCTGGCTCGGTGAAGCCTGGGAACTTGCCGTTATCCCAGGGGAAGTTGCCGCCGTCCACAATTACACCGCCGATCGACGTGCCGTGCCCGCCGATGAACTTGGTCGCAGAGTGGACCAGGATGTCGGCCCCGTGCTCCAGGGGATTGATCAGGTAGGGTGATGCCAGGGTGTTGTCGATAATGAGCGGGACTCCGGCGTCGTGCGCCACCGCCGCGGCCCCCTCGATATCCAGGGTGTTGAGCGCGGGGTTCCCTATGGTCTCGGCGTACAAGGCTTTGGTCCTGTCGGTGATCGCCGAGCGTAGACTATCAAGGTTCGTCGAGTCTGCGAACTTTACGTCGATACCGACCTTGGGAAGCGTGTAGTGGAACTGGTTGTAGGTGCCGCCGTAGAGCTCCGCCGCGGAGACGATCTCATCTCCGGCCCCCATGATGTTAAGGATCGCAAGCGCCTGGGCGGCCTGGCCGGACGCCGTAGCAAGCGCGCCTACTCCCTTCTCCAGCGCGGCGACCCGCTTCTCGAAGACGTCGGTCGTGGGGTTCATGATCCTGGTGTATATGTTGCCCTCTTCGGCGAGCGAGAACAGGTTCGCCGCATGGTCCGTGTCGTTGAAGACGTAGGAGGTCGACTGGTAGATGGGTACGGCTCTCGCCGTCGTGGCGGAGTCGACTTCCTGCCCTGCGTGCAAAGCCAGGGTGTCGAACCCGTAGTCGCGCTCCTGGATCTTCTGGTCTGTCATTGTCGCTCCCTTCGGTCGCTCAGGTTTCAGGTTTTTTGGTTACGAATGGTTGTATCGCTTCTGAGAGTTCTTTCCAGTCCTTCAGAAAAGCGTCGTGGCCGCTAAGTGTATCTATCTCGGCGTAGTGTGCCTGCGCGCCGGCCATTTTCGCACTCTCGGCGGCTGCTCGTACCTCGGCAGCGGGGAAGAGCCAGTCGCTCGTTATTCCCACGAAGAGAACCTCGGCCTCGATGCGCGAGTAGGCCTCTTCCTCGGACTCGTAGCCGCTAGCAACGTCGTAGAGGTCCATCGCCCTGGAGAGGTAGAGGTAGGAGTTGGCGTCGAAGCGGCCAGCAAGCTCACTCCCCTGATAATGCAGGTAGCTCTCGATCTCGAACCTCCCGCCGAACTCGGGATATAGCGCGGGACGCCCGGCGGGCCTCCGACCGAATCTCTCCCACTGGCCGGCGGCGCTCTGGTAGGTCATCATTCCTGCCATCCTGGCGATTGCGAGACCCCTGTCTGGCCTCCTTCCCGTGCCGTAGTAGTCGCCGTCACGCCAGTCAGGATCGGCCATAATGGCGCGGCGTCCGAGCTCGCTCATCCCGACGCCCTGTGGCCCGAGGGCCCCAGTGGCGGCCACGGGTACGGCCCTCTCCACGAAGTCAGGGTATTCGACAGCCCACTCGAGCGCCTGTTGGCCGCCGATGGAACCGCCGGCGACGAGGGCCAGCCTTCGCACGCCAAGGGCGTCGAGCAACCGCCTCTGCGCCCTGACCATGTCCCTGATCGTGACCACGGGAAAGCGCATGCCGTAAGGTCGGCGCGTCCCCGGCTGCGTGGAGGCCGGTCCTGTGCTTCCAGAACAGCCTCCGAGGACGTTCGAGCAGACGACGAAATACTTGTCTGTGTCCAGGGGGCGCCCTGGCCCGACCATCGGGGCCCACCAACCTCCGCGCCTGTACCCTTCGGAGGGGCCTCCCGCGGCATGCGAGTCTCCTGTCAGGGCATGGACGAGCAATACGGCGTTGTCGGCGGCGTCGTTGAGCTCGCCCCAGGTCTCGTACGCGAGGGTGACCTCCCTTAGGCTTCCGCCGAGTTCGGGCTCGAATGAGCCCATGCGGTGGGATCGTAGGGCCGGGGCGTGGCTAGCGCCGGCCCCCTGGTCTAGTGTCATATTCGATAGTAATGCGGCCTCCTTCTGTGATCGGGTTCTACGCCTCTCGCGCAACCCGCTCGTAGAAGAGGCTGCCCACCTCTCCCCACATCTTCCAGGACGGTAATGACCGTCCTGCTGGATTTGGCACCTTGCGGGAGTAGCTCACAGCTCCCCGCGGGTTGCCGCGGTTTCTCGGGGCCAGTTCCCTCCACCGCTCTCGATGCGGGTTCGCGCTAAGGGCTGATGCTAAAGCACCAGGGTGGGCCCCGTCAAGCCAGACGCGGCGTCTGTCAAGAGATACTGACCTCGTCCTTACCGGTGGATCCAGGGGAAGCGTACGTACACCCAGGCATTCTGGTACCTCTTGAGGCCCATGTTGCGTGCGACGGACCGCGTCACGTCGACTCCGGCGGGGTTGAGGACCTCCCTGCCGAATTCGTCCTTGCCCCCGTTGAAGT
>JBPCIR010000062.1:0-13261 GCA_051006095.1 Rubrobacter sp.
TCGGCCTGGTCGTTGTGGGCCGGTTTGCCGAGGCTTACGGCTATGAGCATGGGGCCGTTCGAGCCCGAGCCGAACCCTTCCGTCATCGCGTCGTAGGACTGGCGCGACTCGGTCGTCTTGGGCAGTGCTCCGTTGTCGGTCTGGCCGAGGTGGAGGTACCTGACGGGTAGGGCGAGGACGATGAGCACGACGAGCCCCAGTATCAGGGCGGGCCAGGGGTGGGATCCCACGAAGGCGGCCCAGCGGGCCCAGCCGTGGGGCCTTTCGTCGTGGTGCGTTCGCATGCCTGGCACGCGCAGGCGGTTGATCCCGAGCCCTATCAGCCCGAGGATGGCGGGCAGCAGGGTGGTCGCCGCCGAGGCCGCGACGAGCACCACTATCGCCGCCGTGTAACCGAGCGTCGTCACCAACGGTATCCCGGCGGCTGCCAGAGATACCAGCGCGATTATGACCGTCCCCGCGGCGAAGACGACGGCTCCCCCTGAAGTAGCCGTGACGCGGGCTACCGACTCGCGCGGCTCCATGCCCTGCGAGATTGTCGCGGTGGCGGGTCACGATGAACAGCGCGTAGTCGATTCCCACCCCGAGCCCAATCATGGTCGCGAGGGTGGGCGCCGAGGTCGGCACCTCCACGCTGTGGCTGAGGAAGGTGATGATGCCGAGGCCCACGGAAAGGCCAAGGATCGCGGTGAGGATGGGGATACCCATCGCGATGGCCGTGCCGAACGTGAACAACAAGATGAACACGGCCGCCGTGAGCCCGACCACCTCGGAGACGTGGGTCGATGGCTTGGATACCTTCTGGCCGAGGTAGCCGCCCGCGGCCGGGTTCAGCCCGGCTTTGTCGAGCGGCTGGTCGAGGCGTATTATCCGTTGGGCCTCTTCGATGCTCAGCTCCGAGGGGCTGTCCTTGAGGTTGAGGGAGATGTAGCCGATCGTATGCTTCTTGTTGAGTTGGCTACCACCCTGCCCGTCGAACGGGCCGACGGCCTGGGTGATCGCCGGGTCCTTGGAGTAGGCTTTGGTGACCCGCTGGATCGGCTTCTTGTACTTGCTAGCGGAGAGTTTGGCTCCTTCAGGGGCCCGGAAAGCGATCGGGACCGAGCCGTTGGCCTGGTCGGGGAACTTGCTGCTGAGCAGGTCGCTTGCGGCCTGGCTGTCGGTGCCGGGCAGCTTGACGTTGTCGTTGGTCTCCTGGCCGACGCTCCTGGCCACACCCACGACTACGAGCGCGATCACCACCCAGACCGCAAGGACCCACACGGGGTGACGGGCGCAGAAATGACCCAGACGGTAGAGCAGAGGCGTCAATACACCCTCCTGATGGTATGACGTCTGTAGGTTGGGCTACGCATCGTTATCTCGACCGGATCTCCCAGAGGCAGCATACACCGCCGTGAGAGGGGCCGCATCACTCAAATGAGCTAGGTATTCAGCATTTCAGTTCGCGAGATTTCTCTGTTGGGCTATGGTGTATTGGGAGTGTTTGGTTGCTTGGAGTCTTCGAAGAGTTTGGAGGTGTCAGGGCGGGTGAACAGGTCGATGGTCCAGTCGGCGAGCACGTGCGCCCTGTTGAGGTCGTAGCCCAACTCGTACAGGTAGACTGCTTTCCAGACGTACGCCCCGAGCAGGCCGCTGAGGTTGACTCCCAGGATGTCGACGAGGGCGCTACCCTCTCCGAGGTCCACCAGCTGGCCCACTGAGCGGTAACGGAATGCGACGGGCGCCTCGTTCTTTATCTCTGCTGCAAGGTTCGACGCTGCCCGCTTGCCCTCCTGTTCCGCGGCCTGGGCGAGGGCGGGGACCGGTGGTCCGTCGTACTGCAGGCTGGTGCAATCGCCCACTGCGTAGACCCCTGACCTTCCTTTCACCCGCAGGCACTCGTCGATGAGAATCCTTCCGCGATGGTCTTTTTGTAGGTCCAGGTTACCGACTAGAGGAGGGGGTTCTGTGCCGGCGGCCCAGATGGTGGTTCGGGTCGGTATGGTGCGCCCTTCCGAGATCACCACGGCATCGGGCCTGACTTCTTCGACCCTGGCGTCGTTGATGACCTCTATTCGCTGGGAGGCGAGCCTGCGCGTGGCGGCGTGTACCAACGGAGCATCGAGACCCTTGAGGATGTTATCTCCGGCATTCACAAGCACAACACGCACACTGCCGAAGTCTACGTTGGGGTAGTCCTCTTCGAGGACGTCGAAGATCAGGTCGTGCGTGTCGGCCGCTGCCTCCACCCCAGTTGGCCCTCCGCCGACGAAGACGAAGGTGAGCAGGTCGTCGGGAGCGCGGCCATCGAGGTGCTCGGCTTCCTCGAAACGATCGATAACGTGGTTACGCACCCGCAGGGCATCTCGCAAACCCTTGATATCCATGGTGTTCGCATCGGCGCCTGGAGTGCCGAAGAAGGTGGTGCGGCTGCCTGGGGCAAGAACAAGGTAGTCGTAAGGGTAATCACGCTCGCCCGCCTTCACCCGACGAGTCTCGAAGTCCACTCCTGCTACCTCATCCTGGAAGAACTCTATTCCCAACGGCTTGAGGATACGCCGGAGAGAGTGTGCCACGTGGCGTACCTCCGCGTTACTCGGGATGATCGAAGGCACCATCGGCCAGAAGGTCGTGTAGTTCATGTGATCCACGAGCGCTACGCCCACGTCGTCGGTCCCGCCGAGCGTACGCGCCAACCCCCTCGCCGCGGCGAGCCCTCCGAATCCACCGCCGACGATGAGTATCTTGGTCGCGGCGTCCGCATAGTTACCTTCGAGCGAAGTGGGTCTACTTAGCCGCCTGTATGCTCCCCAGGCTGCCCCAAGGATCAGGCCGCCAATCGCCAGTTTGCCTCTCATCTCTTCCTCGTGTCAGCGTTTCAGCTATCAGCAGTTCAGCTTGCCAGCTTAACATGTGATGGGAGGGTGATGTTTGGTCGTGATTCGGGTTTTGCGCGGGGCGTTATCAGATTCGACCGGCGGCGACGAGGACTAACCACAAGGCTGACCAGAGTAGGAGGAGGGCGGCCCACAGGGATCTGCGTTCATGGGAGAAGACGCGCTCGGCGACTATTGGGGGGACGCATCCTGCGTAGAACAGGGCGACCAGGAGCAAGGTTACACCCGGGGTAGTCACCGATGCGAACGGGAGCGAGGAGGCGCCCTTTGCGGTATGTATCAGGATCGTGACCAGGAAACCGTTGCAGGCGTTGAGCGGGTAGGCGAGCAAGGGGTAGATGTTGCCGGCTAAAGAGCCGAGGAGACCGAGGATCAGGATCGGCCCTGAAAGCGGTACAGCAATGAGGTTCGTAAAGACCCCGACGACTGAGACCTGGTCGAAAGTGGCTGCGACTATGGGTGAGGTCGCTATCTGGGCCGCCAGAGAGACGGAGATGAGGTTCGAGAGTTGCGCCGGTGGCCGCTGTAGGGGCCTGAGCAACGATCTTTCTACGAGAGACTTCAGGGGTTTGGTGAGGAGCAGGATCCCGAAGACGGCGGCTACGGAGAGCTGGAAGCCCGTGCTGTAGATGAGTTGCGGATTGTATGCCAGAACCAGGGCCAACATCGTGGTCATGAAGTGCAGGGCAGAGACCTGGCGCCCTAGAAGCGGCGCAGCGAGGACGAACGTTGCCACGACCCCGGCCCTGATGGCCGATGGAGGGGCGCCGGCGATCAGGATGTAGAGCCAGATCAGGCCCATCGTAACGCCGGCGCGTAGCCCGGCGGGGATGGCGAAGAGGCGGAGGGCGAGGTAGATCACGGCCGCAAGTATCACGACGTGCTGGCCCGAGATGGCGAGTACGTGGGTTACGCCAGAGCGCTGAAAGGACTTCTCCAAATCTTCGGGCATGAGCGAGCGATCTCCCAGCACCATCCCCCGCACGACGGCAGCCTCGCGCGGCCTGAGGCCGTATGCGAGCGCGATGTCCGTACGACGGTGTACCTGGCCGATCCAACCCCGCTCCTCCCCCACCGGCCTCACACTCGTCGCCTCGACGAGGGCGCTAATCTTCTTCGTCGCGAGGTATCGGCTGTAATCGAAGCCGTCCTCACCGATCTGGGGGCGTGAGATCTCGCCGACTACCCTTACTCTGTCGCCGACGCGGATGCTGAGGTCGCCGGCGAAGACCTCGACCCCTCCACCACGCAGGACCTCCCTGCCCTCGTACCAGAGGCTCTCGACCCTGAGGTCTGCCATATAGCCGAAGCTGCTACTTTCGGGAGGCGAGGCTATACGGCCGACGAGCACGGCCTCCCCCGGCTCCATGGCGGCCAGTTCGGCGAGTGGGTCAGGCGTCGCAGCGTGCAGGAGTGCGATCGCGACCCCTACTGCGGCGAAGACGGGTGCCAGGATTGCCATGAGACGCCATTCGGTGGGGACGAGGTCCCGCCACAACAGCGCGCCTATGGAGACGATGGAACCTGACGCGAGGAGCAGTGGGGCGAGGGGTGGTGCGAGCGTTCCGACCGCGACCCCGGCGGCGAGCAGGATCGCCCAAAGGTCCAGCCTTACGGGAGGGCTGAGATCCAGGTCAGGCCCGCGCCGCCTCACGTCCCTAGATAGTAGCAAAGGGCGCTATCTTCTCCAGCGTCTCAGGCCCTATCCCCGGTATCTCTTCGAGCTCGTCTACCGAGGAAAACTGCCCGTTGGTCTGCCTGTACTCGACGATACTCTCGGCCGTCGACGGCCCGACCTCGGGCAACTCGTCTAGCTCCTCGACGTCGGCGGTGTTTATGTCTACCCTGAGCGAATCCTGAGATTCATCTTCTATCTCCTCCAGAGAGGCGGTGTAGACGATCCTCGGCGCCCCTTCCGAGAGACGCGCCGTGTAGAACGCGCCACCCGCCAGCACGATCATGACCAGCATCGACACGATTACATGCGGCCTGTAACGCGCAAAGGCGCCTGCCCTCAGTCTCCGAAGCGCACCAGGACCGCGCGTGGCCGTTTCGAAAGCGTCGTCTTTCACCGAACGGGTTATCGGGACAGATGGGAGGAAGGTTTAGGGCGGTTCGCGAAGCGCCCCTACAAGCTGCGACTTCAGAGATCGCTGAGTTTGCTGCTTTCGAACCTGCCGAGGACCTGTTTCATGGCATCGGGGCCGATCGTTATGTCGCCTTTGAACGGGTAATCGAGTGCGGCGACCGTGAAGAGCACGAGGGAGATGATCAGGGCCAGAGCGGCTACCATGAGAAGGTGGACCAGGGTGCTATCCAGGCCGAAGAGATAGGTGAAGCTTACCACGATGATTCCACCCACTATGAGCACGATCCAAAGGATGGCCGGCAATCCCTGCTCGGCTTCGAGCAACCGGTCTCGTCTGGCATCCGAGAGGTCGCGCATACGCTCGAACCCCTGTTCGTAGAGTACCTGCTGTCCCTGGGTGGATGGTTCGAAGCTCTGCAGGTCGACCCTGATCTCATCCAGCAGGTCCCACGCTTTCGGGCTTGAGTTCTCCTGTTCCATAAGCGGCCACTCCTCGTTGATCACCACCCTGGCGTAGGAGCGGGCGAGTTCCTGGGTGTGGCGCCCTTCCGACTTGGGCATCCTATCGGCTAGCCAGAAGATCTCGGACAGCGAGCTGGCTTCTTCGTCCGCAGTCTGTGCTGCCTGGTTCCATTCCTCCCACACCGCCACGACCATTAGCCCGAGCAGCACGGCATATACCACCCCGAGCACCGCGTAGATAAAGCCAGCGACGTCGTTGTGTTGCCTGCGCACGCCGGTCGGCACCAACCGCTCCACGAGTATCAGGCCACCGACCGCGAGTACCATGGCTGTGCACAGCAGTAGCAGACCTAACGGAATGCTCATGGCGGGCCGCCTTTCATTGACTCCGGTAGATTCGGACAAGTCAAGATACTACCTTGCTGACCATGGAGCAAACGCTCGTGCCGAGCAAATCAGCCAGGGCTGTAGTCGGGAGGAGACACGGGATAACAGCCTCTCCGCAGAGCACGGCTTCGCGTGGCAGGTATCAGGACTCGTGGGGTGGAGCCGAGGGGGATCGAACCCCTGACCTCCGCGCTGCCAGCGCGGCGCTCTCCCAGCTGAGCTACGGCCCCGAAAAGGTCGTCAGAGTATATGCACCGTCTTCAGGGGTGTCAACGTACGTCCGGCTACTCCTGCCAGCGCTCCTGGGGGGCGCTGCGCCAGAGGGATTCGAGCCGGTAGTAGTCGCGGGCTTCGTCGGTGAAGATATGGACCACCACGTCGAGGAAGTCGAGGCTGATCCAGGCCGTCCCCTCGTCGAGGCGCTTGGTGCGTGGACGGTGGCCCTTCTCGATCATGCGCTCTATGACCTCCTGGGCCACGCGGCGAGTCTGGCGCTCGGTCTGGGCGCTGGCTATCACGAAGTAGTCAGCGTAGGAGACGAGACCCCTGAGGTCTATCAGGGTCACGTCTTTTGCGAACATCTCGCTCGCTGCGCGGGCCGCCGTGGCTGCCATCTCGTAGGTAAGCGCCTCGCCTTCTGTCGCGAATTTCGCTTCTCTTGCGACGGACTCGTCGCGCCTCACCGGATCTCCTCCTCCACTAGCCCTCCTTCCGTTCGGCTTCCATCTCCTCTGTAGAGGCTCCTGTTCTCGATGATCTCACGCACCCCCTCAGGCACCAGGTACCTGATACTCTTTCTCTGCAACATCCTGCGCCGGATCGCCGTGGCCGAGATGTCGACTCTCGTACACTCGACGGGGAAGATCCGGTCGAAGTTTCTCAGGGCGGCTTCGAGGTGGTCCAGCTTCGAGAGGTCGTAACCGGGCCGCGTCGCCGCGACCATGACTACCTGCTCGAGCAGGCGGTCAGGCTCTCTCCACGCGAGCAGATTCGACACCTCATCAGCACCCGTGATGAAGTACCAGTCGTCATCGGGCGAGCGTTCCCTAAGAATTCTCACGGTCTCGACGCTGTGCATCGGACGTCCGGCGTCGATCTCGACTCTGTCTACGCTGAAGCGCTCGTTCCCTTCGGCGGCGGCCTCGACCATGGCGAGCCGGTCAGGCGCTGTAGCCCTGACGCTCGAGGCCTCTTTGTGCGGCGGGATGCCACCTGGCACGAAAACGACCCGGGCCAGGCGGAGCTCGGTCATGACCTGCTCCGCGACGATCATGTGCCCCTGATGCACGGGGTCGAAGGTGCCGCCGAAGATCCCTACTCTCACGCCCACCTCACTGGAAGTCGAACACCGTCTCGCCGATCCTGACCTCATCGCCCCTCGTCGCGCCGGCCCGCCGCAAGGCTCCCACGACTCCGATCTTCTCGAGCTCGCGCTGGAAACGTTCGACGCCCTCCCTGTTACCCCAGTCCGTCTTGAGCGCGAGCCGCTCGAGGCCCTCGCCCGTGACGACGTAGCCACCGTTCTCGTGCTCCACGCGCACGCCCTTCCACGTCGGCCTGAAGACGCGGTGCTCACGCTCCGGAACACCGGTTCGGTCAGGCTCCTCTCCCATCTCGCGCAGCCTCTCCTCGAACCCGTCGCGCAGCCCGCCAACGCCTTCCGCCGTGGCCGCCGAGACCTGATGGGCTCCGGGGAAGGCATCCCGCAGGTAGGCTCTCAGCTCGTCGTCGAGTAGGTCGACCTTGTTCAACACGACGACCATAGGCTTCTCCGAGAGTCTGGCGGCGTGGAGCTCTGCCCGCAGCGTACCCTCTGCCCCTTCCGGGTCTTCGCTCGCGTCGAGTACGAGAGCGAGGAGTCGCGCCCTTGCCACGTGCCTGAGGAAGCGGTTGCCGAGGCCTCTACCCTCGCTGGCCCCAGAGATAAGGCCTGGGATGTCTGCCACCACGAACCGTCCGCGGTAAGCCCTCTCGTCCACGACCCCAAGCTGGGGTGCCAGCGTCGTGAACGGATATTCGCCCACCCTCGGACGGGCGGCGCTGAGTGCTCGGAGCAGCGAAGACTTCCCTGCGTTGGGCAGGCCGACGAGGCCGACGTCCGAGAGGACCTTGAGCTCCAGGCGGATCTCACGCTCCTCCCCTGGCAATCCCCGCTCCCTGAAGGCCGGCGCCTGTCGAGTGGAGGTCGCGAAGGACCCGTTGCCACGTCCGCCCTCGCCGCCGCCGGCGACGGTGAAGGTCTCTGAAGGTTCTGAGAGGTCGGTCAGGAGGCCGTCGTCGTCGAAGACCTGCGTCCCTACGGGGACCTCGAGCACGACATCCTTTCCGCGCTCCCCCGCCTTGTTATTGGATGAACCGTGGGTGCCACGGCCCGCTTTCACTACGTTGCGGTACGCGTGGGGTTCGAGGGTAGAGAGGTCTTCCGTGGAGATCAGGATCACGGCCCCGCCGTCGCCGCCACGACCGCCGTCGGGGCCGCCGCGCGGCTTGTACTTCTCGCGGTTGAAAGAGACGCTGCCGTCGCCCCCGCGGCCTCCGCGGACGATGAAGCTGGCTTCATCTACGAACTGCAAAGGGGCTAAAGACCCCCGTGAAGGACGAAGGTCAGGCCGTGGCCTCCTCGAAAATAGGCTCCTCGACCACGCTAACGACGCTCTTGCCCCTGGAGCGGTCGAAGTCGACCCTGCCAGAGACCCTGGCGAAGAGCGTGTCGTCGGAGCCCTTGCCGACGTTCGCTCCGGGGTTCACCTTCGAGCCACGCTGGCGCACGATGATGCTCCCCGCTGTGACCACCTGGCCCCCGTATGCCTTTACCCCGAGCCTCCTGCCGGCAGAGTCGCGGCCGTTACGCGAGGAGCCCCCGCCCTTCTTATGAGCCATCAGATACCTCCAGCACCCTCACCCTGGTCAGCTCCTGCCTGTGCCCGGTCTTCTTCCTGTAGTCCTTTTTCGGCTTGTACTTGTAGACGTGGATCTTGTCTCCCCGCAGATGGTCCAGGATCTCGACGCTCGCCTTCTTTTCGCCGAGGTCGAACCCCCCTTCGTCGACCGAGAAGCCGACGGGAAGCTCCAAGGTATCCCCGACCTCACCATCCAGGCGGTCGACGACGAGCTCCTGACCTTCTTCGACCCTGTACTGCTTTCCACCGCTCTGTACAACCGCAAACATCACGATCTCCTAGAATTTATCAGGCTACTACGGGCGTACACAACGTACCCCACGACGCAACAGTATACCCGCCATGCTCCGCGTCGACCACAAGCCAAGGGTCGAACTTACGCCCCGAGCAGGGGATGCAGCCACGATCTGGCAGTGTTCCTGTGGCTGGCCGTTGCCGAACGCGCGCAGATTTTGTATCTTTGGGCTGTGCGCGCAGTAAGAACCAGTCCAGCGGTCCCCGTCACCAGGGGCAAGAAACCCGAGAAGATAAGCATCGCGCATCGGCTGCGCCGCTCGGACTTGCTCCTCTTCCTCACCGCCCTGGCTCTTGGTGGGATCGGGATCCTCGCCATCTATTCCGCCGAGGCCGACTACAGGCAGCTCTACGCCGTCAACCAGGGCCTCGGGCTCGCTGCCGGGTTCACCGGAGCCGTCGTGCTCGCTCTGCTGGATTACAGGTGGCTTGGGCGGCATCTCAGGTTCGTCTACGGGGTAACGGTAGTGATGTTGGTGGCGGTGCTCGTCGCTGGCTTCTCGGTCAACGGGGCGCAGAGCTGGATCGGGATCGGACCCTTCGAGGTGCAACCCTCTGAGTTCGCCAAGCCGCTGTCGATCGTGGTTCTCGCCGGCTATGTGGCCGCGAACAGCTTTGCGCACAACATGACGTTCCTGAAGGCCCTCGGCATCATTACGGTGCCCGTGTTACTCGTGCTCGCGCAGCCTGACCTAGGGACCGCGATGGTGTTCGGGGCCATCTTCGTGGCCGTTGTCTTCGTGGGCGGAGCCAGGTGGTACCAGCTTGCGGGGATTTTCGCGGCCGGGTGCGTGGCCGTCTTCATCGCGATCGAGTTCAAGATCCTGGAGGACTACCAGATCGCGCGCCTCACCTCCTTCCTCGACCCCCAGAGCGTCCCCGGGGTGAGCTACCAGGTCGAGAACTCGAAGATGGCCATAGGCTCGGGAGGACTCATGGGCAAGGGCCTCCGCTCGTCGGGGACACTGGGCGACCTCGGTTATCTGCCAGAGGACCGCACGGACTTCATCTTCTCCAACCTCGCAGAGAAGGTCGGATTCGTTGGGTCGCTCGTCGTGCTGATCCTTTTCTTCCTGCTGGTCTGGCGCGTGCTGCACGCCGCGACGATCTCGCGTGACCGCTTTGGGGTGCTTATCGCGGTGGGGGTTGCGACGATGCTGACCTTCCACGCGCTCATAAACGTCGGGATGGCGATGGGCATGATGCCGGTTACCGGTCTGCCACTACCCTTCGTTAGCTACGGGCGCAGCAACTTGCTCGTCAGCATGATGTCCGTAGGGCTTGTCCAGAGCATCGTGATACAGGCGAGGCTGAAGTCCGAGGGGAATCCCCGCACGTAGAGCGGTTTGCTTCGCAAACCGCTCTCACTTTTCCCAACCGTTGGGGGCCTTGACGTTAACGACGCCGAGCAGCCAACCGCCGACCAGGAAGGCTAGAAGGGCATTGATGAGAGCGTCGGGGAGTACGCCGCCTACGGCGTACTCTCCCAATTGGGGTACTGCGAGTCCGGCGAGCCAGCGGGCGGTGTAGCCGAGGAGGTCGTAACCGGCGACGGCGAGGCCGGCTACCTGGGCGAGGAGCACCCTCTCCGACCCCCTTCTTCGCACGGCGCTCGCGCGGGAGGCGAGCATGGCCGCGAACAGACCCCCTAGCGCCCCCACCCCGAAGAGGTCGCTGCCCAGGGCGTCGAGGAGTATGCCCCCGAAGAAGCCGAGCAACACGGCCTGTAGGTCTCTCAGCGGGGCGACGGCGAAGACGACCGCGATCAGGGTCAGCCTCGGCGAGAAGAAGCCGAAGGTGAGGTAGGGAACCACGACGGCGTCGAGTAACGCGGCGATCGCAACGACGATGGCGGCACGTACGACGGAGGCCTGCTCCATCCGCTGCCCTACCCCTCCCTGCCGGCCCAGTCGACGACTACCCGCACCGCTTCGAGGTCCTGGGGACTCATGGCCGGGTCCACCACTATCTTCTTGAACTGCTCTATATCCTGCGAGCTGACCGACTCGACCTTACCCACGTACAGGCCCGGCGGGAACAGGAGCTCCTTATCCCCGGCCCGCCCGCTGGTAACGACGTAGTCGCCCTCCTCGGCACGGGCGCTGAGGCTGACCAGGTCGACCCCGAAGTATCCTTCGAGGTTGGTCTCCAGAAGACCCTGGCCGTAGGAGACGTTCTCGGCCGAGACCGCGGGGCTAAGCTCACCAGAAGCAGGGTCGAATTTGGCGGGAGGGATGATCCTGACGCCAGCCGCGAACATCTGGTCCGTGATAAGCATGACCTGGGCCGTATGCTTGGAGACCTCGGTAGTGCGCCCGACGAGCGTGTTCTCCCCGATCACGACGGGCATGTTGGGTTCGACGCCGTCCTCGGTGCCCACGTTGATGGCTATCCTCTGGGTGAACTGGTCCCCTACCGGGGCGACGACCCGTGCGAGTGGACCGTACTCGTAGGTGGACCTCTGCCCCTTCAAGAGCTCGCGTAGGTGGGCGTTCTCGCGCTCGAGGCGGGACGACTCGGCCGCGAGGGCCTGGGAATCCCGCAACTGGCGCTCGAGCCTGTGTTCCCTGCCGTTATCGAGGGCGCCCTGCACGCTCTCACTCGCCCTCTGCAGCGGCTCGAAGAGGCTCGCGAAGACGCTGCGGGCCGGTTGTAATACCTCGGCAGCGCCGAGCTGGACCGTGTGCAAGGGTCCGCAAGAGACTTGCTCCTTCGCGCAGTCGCCCTCCTTCACGTAGACGGTGAAAAGCGCGATGCTGACCACACAGAGGATGGAGAGGGCCGCAAGACCGCTTGCGGCGCTAGACTTCTTCCTGCCCACGACGCGCTCTAGGCCGAGGAGAGTGCGCTACGGTAAGAGTTGATCTCTTCGAGAGAGCGGCCACTGCCGATGGCCACGCACATCAACGCGTCGTCGGCGACGTGCACGGGTATGCCCGTCTCACGCCTTAGACGCTCGTCGAGGTGCCTAAGCAGCGCCCCGCCGCCGGCGAGTATCATCCCCCTGTCCATGATGTCTGAGGCGAGCTCGGGGGGCGTACGGTCCAGCGTATCGCGCACGGCCGCGAGTACAGCGTCGACGGGGACGCTTATGGCCTCCCTGATCTCCTCGCTGGTTATGACGACGGTCTTTGGCAACCCTGTAACGAGGTCCCTGCCCCTTATCTCGGCCGACTCCTCCTCTTCGAGCCTGAAGGCGCTGCCAAGCTCTATCTTGAGCTGTTCGGCGGTCTGGGTGCCGATGGCGAGCTTGTACTCTTTCTGTATGTAGGTGGTGATCGCATCGTCGATGTCGTCGCCGGCGATGCGGATGGAGGACTTGGTAACGATACCGCCCAAGGAGATGACGGCGACCTCGCTCGTCCCGCCGCCGACGTCAACGACCATCGACCCCTGGGCCTCGTTGACGGGCAGGTTCGCCCCTATCGCCGCCGCAAGCGGCTCCTCGATGGTGTAGGCCTGGCGGGCGCCCGCGGACTCGGTCGCCTCCTTGACGGCCCTCAGCTCGACGCCAGTAACACCCGAAGGTACGCATACGACGACCCGCGGCCCGACGAACGACCTGAAAAACAGGCGCTGCGGCTGCACCTTGCGGATAAAGTAGGCGAGCATCTTCTCCGTGACCTCGAAGTCGGCGATCACACCATCCTTCAACGGCCTCATCGCGACGATGTTGCCGGGCGTACGTCCGAGCATCCGCTTCGCCGCCGACCCGACGGCCACGACCTTATCCGTCTTGGTGTCTATTGCGACCACCGAGGGTTCAGAGAGTACGATCCCCTGCCCTTTGACGAACACGAGCGTGTTCGCCGTACCCAGGTCTATCGCAACGTCTCGCCCGAACAGTCCTCCAAACATATGCGACCCATCCTCCGTATCGAACGACCCTACGCCACCGTCCCGGCGGCTAGAGTATTCCGTGCTCCTTCATACTAAAGTACCCGTCGCCCAGGATCACATGATCCAGGACCTCGATACCTATTATCCCGGCGGCTTCGGTGAGGCGCCTGGTGACCTCGCGGTCCTCGCGGCTCGGTCCGACCTTGCCGCTTGGGTGGTTGTGGGCTAGCACTATACCCGCCGCGCTCGCCCGGATAGCCGGTTTGAATACCTCCCTGGGGTGAACCAGAGACGCCGAAAGCGTGCCAACCGAGATAGTCGGAAACTCTATTACTTCGTTCTTGGTGTTCAAGAGCACCGCGACGAAATTCTCCCGGTCGAGATTAGCGATCCGACCCCTCAAAAGACCG
>JBPCIR010000063.1:0-24411 GCA_051006095.1 Rubrobacter sp.
GTGAAGCTTCCGCCCTGCAAGGGTGCCACCGTCCGGAACGCCCGTTCGTCGAACGTAACGATGCGGCGTGAGCGATATCTGCGCGCGAGTACTACCAACGAGCTGTCGGCAAGACCAAGCTCGAGGTCCCGATGACGCTGCGCGATCTCGCGCGCGACGCCCAGCTCTTCGCGGGTCAGGCACTCGACCAGGAAAGTACCCTCCGCAAGGTCGTCCAGGAACGCAAGCTCGACGTCGATGCCCAGGCGGGTCAGGATCAGGTAGTCGGCCTCAGCCACGGCGACCTCCGAGGTCACCAGCGGACCTCGCTCTCTCTTCAAGATCTCGACCACGGCGTCGTGCGCCGGGTCCGCGCGGTCCGCCTGGGCGTATAACCCTCCGGCGTCGATAATTAGCGCCAACGGACCTTATCGACGGCCGAGCGTCTTCTCGTGCACGGAGTCGGGGTCCCACCGGGGACGGGGCTCACCAGTTCCCTCACCCTTCCCCATGCTGTGGAATTTGCGGCTTACACCCTCCCGCAGCAACCGGCGAACACCCTCGCGGATCAACTCAGCTTGGGATTCCCCGGTCGCCCCAGAGAGCAGACGGAGCCCTTCGGCCTCCTCTTCACGCAAGTACACGGTCGTCTTTCGCATGCCTTACGTATGGTACCATACATCTCATCCGGCTGCCTCTGTCAGGTGCCGAGTTGTCTCGAGAGCTCTCCGGGGTCTGTGGTCGGGGTCTGGCAGGCGTACTGGACGCAGACGTAGGCTGTGGCTTTGCCTTCGCGGGCGGGACGTTGGGCGAGGAGTGGGATCAGGCCTCCAGCCTCGTCGTCGTCTGGGCTGCGGCCCGCGACGACCTTGTTGGGGAGATATCCGGAATAGACCGCCTCCAACAGGGCCCTTGTGTCCGGCGCTTCTGGGTCGCCGACTACGGCTACCTCGCGGGGCTCCGAAGCCGAGAAGTCGAGGGCGCAGAGGAGGCGCCCGAAGCCGCCGGGTAATTTCTCCATGCCGCCCGCGAGCTCTTCGAGGACGTCTTCGGCGCGCTGGCGGTAGTCGCCCCGGTCGAGGAAGAGGGCGAGCTTGAGCAGTACCTCTGTGGCGACGGAGGTTCCCGAGGGAGCTGCGCTGTCGTAGACGTCGCGCGGGCGGGTGACGAGCTCTTCGTGGTCGGCCGGGGTGTCGTAGAAGGCACGCTTCTCCTCGTCCCAGAAGAGCTCGGAGACGGCGTCAAGGAGGGCGTCGGCCTCCACGAGCCAGCGCGTCTCGAAGGTGGCCTCGTAGAGGGCAAGGAGCCCGTCCGCGACCATCGCGTAGTCCTCCAGGTAGCCGTTGAACCTCGCCCGGCCGTCCTTGTAGGAGCGATGGATGCGCCCGTCTTCCTTGAGTCTCTCCACGATAAAGGTCGCGTTCTTCACGGCGGCATTGCGGAGATCCTCGCGACCCGTGACGCACGCGGCGAGCGCGAAGGATCGGAGCATGAGGCCGTTCCAGGCGGCGAGGACCTTCTCGTCGCGTCCAGGCCTGACGCGCTCCTCGCGCACGGCGAAGAGCTTAGCCCGGATCCCGGCGATGCTGGCCCACAGTTCATCCGGCGAGAGCCCGAACTCGTCAGCGACGACCTCGGGCGGGCGGGCGGCGTGCAGAATGTTTTTGCCCTCGAAGTTGCCCCGCTCGGTCACGTCCCAGTAGCGCGCCGCGAGACTCGCTTCGTCAGGGTCGAGGGCGGCCTCCAGCTCGTCGGGCGTCCAGACGTAGAACTTCCCCTCCTCGCCCTCTGAGTCTGCGTCCTCTGCGGAGTAGAAACCCCCTTCCTCGCTCGTCATGTCGCGCAGGACATAGTCGAGCGTCTCCTCGGCGATGCGGCGGTAGAAAGCGTCGCCGGTGGCCTGGTAGGTCTCGAGGTACAGCCTGGAGAGCAGGGCGTTATCGTAGAGCATCTTCTCGAAGTGCGGGACGAGCCAGTACCCGTCCGTGGAGTAGCGGGAGAAGCCGCCGCCGAGCTGGTCGTAGATGCCCCCGTTCGCCATCTGACGGCACGTGAGCTCCACGCCGTCGAGCGCTGAGATCTCTCCCGTGCGGTGGTGGTGACGGAGCAAGACCTCGAGGTTCATCGCCTGGGGAAACTTGGGGGCGCCGCCGAAGCCACCGAAGCGCCTGTCGAGCTGGGAGAGGAGGACGCCGGCTGCGCTGTCGAGCAACTCGGTACCTGAGGACTCGGCCTCGGGCATGACGGCCGCGGTCGAGGCCCGGAGATAGTCGCGGACGGACTCGGCGCTCTCGAGGACATCTTCACGACGGTTTTCGTAGGCGTCGACGACGCTTAGGAGGAGTTGCTGGAAGGAAGGCATGCCGCGCGAAGGGATTGGTGGGAAGTAAGTGCCGCCGTAGAATGGCGCCCCGTCGGGCGTGAGGAAGACGGTCATCGGCCAGCCGCCGTGACGGGTGATTGCCTGGACGGCGGCCATGTAGATGGAGTCGATGTCGGGTCTTTCCTCGCGGTCTACCTTAATGTTCACGAAGTGCTCGTTCATCATGCGCGCGGTCTCATCATCCTCGAAGGACTCGCGCTCCATGACGTGGCACCAGTGGCACGCGCTGTAGCCGACAGAGAGCAGGACGGGTTTGTCTTCCTCACGCGCCCTCTTCAATGCCTCCTCGCCCCAGGGGTACCAGTCCACAGGGTTGTCCTTGTGCTGGAGCAGGTACGGGCTCGTCTCATTCGCCAGCCTGTTGGCCACGGCCTCTCGCCTCCCGAAACGGCGTCTACTACGAACCCTAACGTATCATGGATCGGGGTTCGGTATTCAAGCTAGTCATCATTTCAGCTTGCTGTTCTCGCCTACCGCTGATGGTTAATGGCTGGCTGTGTGATCAGCATTAGGTCGATGCCTCTGCAAGTCGCTTTGGGCATGTGAATAGGAGCTCGGGCGCCGCCTGGCTGCCGGGTCGGATGATGTTTAGCCCGCCGGGATGCGGGTAGACAGGATCGTGATAGGGAAACGTGAGTAAGGAGGCAGCGGCCATGTGCTACTCCTACAGGGATCGCCGGATGGAAGAAGAGGCCCGCAAAGAGATGTGGGTGAGAGAAGAACGCAAGCGCCGCCAGCGGCAGAAGGATGAGAAGCGGCGTCCGGCGGAGAAGTACCGCGAGCTGGTAAGAGCTTAGGAGCAAAACCACTGAAAACTCTATGATCACGGGCCCCGGACTGCGGTCCGGGGCCTCTGTCGTAAGGTCCTAAGGAAGGAGACAGGCGATGGACGTTAGTAAGCTCCAAGAGACGGCCCGCGAGCTCGTAGCTCCAGGGAAAGGAATACTCGCCGCGGACGAGAGCTTCGGCACCATAGGCAAGCGGTTCGATGCCGTCGGTATAGAGTCGAACGAAGAGAGCCGTCGGGCCTACAGGGAGATGCTCTTCACGACCGAGGGCATCGGGGAGTTTCTCTCAGGTGTGATCCTCTTCGACGAGACCATCCGCCAGGAGAACTCGGACGGCACCCCTATGCCCGAGGTGCTCGAGGGAGCCGGCGTCATCCCTGGCATCAAGGTGGACAAGAGCACCGTCGATCTGCCCCTCTCAGAAGGCGAGAAGTTCACCCAGGGACTCGACGGCCTCGGCGACAGGCTCGCCGAATACCGTGAGATTGGGGCGCGCTTCACCAAGTGGCGGGCCGTTATAACGATAGGGGACGGCATCCCCACCGAGAGTTGCGTAGAGGCCAACGCGGAGGCGCTCGCCCTGTATGCTGCGTTCGCCCAGGAGCACGACCTCGTCCCCATAGTAGAGCCCGAGGTCCTTATAGATGGAGATCACTCCATCGAGCAATGCTACGACGCCACGGAGTGGATGCTGAACCGAACCTTCGGGGAGCTCTACGAGCACGGCGTCGAACTCTCGGGGATACTCCTGAAGCCCAACATGGTCATCTCGGGCAAGGACGCGCCACAACAGGTCAGCGTCGAAGAGGTAGCGAGTGCGACGGTGGAGTGCCTGCTCAGGACGGTGCCGGCGGCGGTGCCTGGCATAGCCTTCCTCTCCGGCGGCCAGACCGACCTGCGGGCGACGGCCCACCTTAACGCCATGAACTCCATGTACGGGGGCCTGCCGTGGGAGCTCTCGTTCTCCTACGCGCGGGCGCTGCAGGGGCAACCGATGGAGATATGGGGCGGAGACGTAGATAACGTCCAGGCAGCCCAGAAGGCCTTCCACCACAGGGCGAAGATGAACGGCGCCGCACGCTCAGGCGACTACTCGGAGGAGATGGAAGAACAAGCAGCATAAATAGCTGGTCAGCTAGTCAGCACGCTCCAGCCTCCGGCTTCCGCTTGTCAGCACGCCGCCTGACGGCGGCTTGTCAGCCAGTCAGCATTTCAGCTTTGTCTGCCCGAGGTGCCTCGCCCAATCGCCCGGTAGAACCTCAGAGGGATGTACTCCCGAGCCTCGGGTAAGGCTTACCACCTGGCTGAATTGCTGAGAGCCGCCCGTAGGGCGGCGTGCTGAAGTGCTCTAAATTCGTTCCGCGCGGACGATCAAACGCTTCTCGAAGGTCGGTATCGGGGTGCACGTCTGCAAGGTCAGCAGGTCCCTGCCTCTCACCCTTCCTGTCACCCAATCATCCTCCGGTCCTACGATGAAGCTCTCTAGTACCCTGTAGTGGTATCTTGTGCCCTGGCGGTCTCTTAGGGTTATCCTCTCTCCCCCGTCCAGCTCGTTTAGGCGGTAGAAGACGAGGTGGCTTCCCGTGCCTGGCCATCCCAGCCTGTGTCCTGCAAGGTAGACGTTCCTCTCAGGGGTCTCTGACCAGGGAAAGGAGGTGTCGGGGAGGTGGACGACTCCCATGTCCAGGGCCCTCCTCGTGTTCGAGTTCAGGACGGGGACGTTGTCGAGGCCGATGGACCTTACGGAGAGGGACATGATGGCGCCTGGGGGCAGATGGTAGTGCCTTGGCTGGTTTGTGGCCTGGAGTTGGTCGTTAGTCGGGAGGGGGTAGTCGGTCTCGTCCAGGGAAAGGGTTTGGCGGCTTTGGTCCTTGGCATTCCCGGAGCTAGATTGCCAGGTTCGGAAATCCTCGGATTGGGACGCGCCGGATCGGGTCCTGGGTTCAGGCTTCGGCGCTGGCCGTTTATCTGGATTCGACGGGGAGGGTAGTCTGGAAGTTACCTCTAGCCGGGGCGGAGGTATGTCCTTCTCTACCCACGGGTCGACGCTGGGGTCGGAGCGGACGAGCGGCTCGGTGGCGGACTTCACCTCTTGTTTCGCGGCTGCAGGCTCCATCGGCCCTTCGAGAGAGGCGGCGACGGCCACGACAGTCGCGAACCCGAGCGCGAGGATCATCGCGACCACCCCGACTTTGAGGAGCGGGTCTCGCTCGAACCTGTAGGTTAGGTCACGGAGTCGCACGGCAGGACTGCGCTACCTGCCGCGCTCGAGGGCAGCCCGCACCAGCAAGATTCCGGCGGCTACCTGGGCCAGCCGGAGCACCGCGTCAGGCATTTCACGTTGGTCTGTCGGCGCGCCTGCGATGTTGCCTGGAGTAGCGTTCACCCGCGACTGGCTATTGCCGAGCTTCCGGTCTATCGCGGCTCCCGCGACGAATCCGCTGTTGTCCAAGGTACTCACCCCATCCCCTCCCGCCGTGCTCTGAGACCAACCGGCGAAGTTGTACTCGGGAACCTTCAGAGCGTTGCGATGCACACTGCATCATATACCGCTTGAGTTTTCCGTTCTACATCCCCGCGCGAAAATCTTCGCGAGTCAGCATTTCAGCTGGTCAGCCAACAGCTTTTCTCGGACGAGACTCGTAGGCAGGTTCACGGCCCACTCTTACGCCTGGTGCTACAAAAAGAGGTGCGTAAGAAGGGGAGCGTGAGTTCCCCAGGCGCGGGTACCTACAACACGGAGAAGCTGAAATGCTGACCAGCCAGGAGCGACGAAGGAGCGACTATGAAGCGGTCTAAGAGCGCTGACCCGGCCCACGACGTTCTGGGTTACGAAAAACAGCAATTGGACACGATCTTCCGTCCCGAGACGGTCGCCGTGATCGGTGCTACCGAGCGGCCAGGGAGCGTGGGGCGCACGATCATGTGGAACCTGGTGAGCAGCCCGTTCGGCGGCACGGTCTTCCCCGTGAACTCGCGCAGGCCCAACGTACTCGGCATAAAGGCCTACCCTTCCGTCTCCGAAGTGCCTGCGAGGGTGGACCTCGCGGTCATCGTCGCCCCTGCGCCAGCGGTGCCGGGGATAATCCGTGAGTGCGTGGAGGCTGGCGTCGAGGGAGCCGTGATCATCTCCGCCGGTTTCAGGGAGACTGGGCCAGAAGGGGCAGAGCTCGAGCGCCAGGTCCTGGAGGAGGCCAGGCTGGGCAGGATGAGGATTGTAGGTCCCAACTGCCTCGGGGTAATGAAGCCGCCCACGGGCTTCAACGCCACCTTCGCCGGCGCAATCGCCCGTCCAGGGAACGTGGCCCTACTGAGCCAGAGTGGGGCTTTGCTGACGGCCATCCTCGACCAGAGCTTTATGGAGAACATCGGATTCTCGGCGCTCGTCAGCGTAGGCTCCATGATGGACGTAGGCTGGGGAGACTTGATCCACTACCTCGGCGACGACCCCTATACGAAGAGCATCATCATCTACATGGAGTCGATCGGCGACGCCCGCACTTTCCTCTCGGCGGCCCGCGAGGTCGCCCTGACCAAGCCGATAATAGTGATCAAAGCCGGACGCACCGAGGCCGCAGGAAAGGCGGCGGCCTCCCATACGGGCTCCCTGACCGGCTCGGACGAGGTGCTCGACGCGGCGTTTTCGCGGAGCGGCGTGCTTCGCGTGGATGAGATATCCGAGCTCTTCGGGATGGCCGAGGTGCTAGGCAAGCAGCCGCGCCCCAAAGGACCACGCCTGACGATTCTGACGAACGCCGGCGGTCCCGCGGTGCTCGCGACGGACGCCCTGATCGGCAACGGTGGCGAGCTCGCTGAGATATCCCCAGAGACTATGGACGCCCTGAACGGGTTACTTCCCGCCCCCTGGAGCCACGGCAACCCTGTAGACGTGCTCGGCGACGCCGACCCAGAACGCTACGCGAAGACGCTGGAGACAGCTGCCGGCGACCCTCAGAGCGACGGGCTGCTCGTCATACTCACCCCGCAGGACATGACCGACCCTACGGCAACGGCGGAACGGCTCGAGCCCTACGCGAACAGCACCAGCAAGCCTGTGCTCGCGAGCTGGATGGGTGGACCTGCGGTCGCGGCAGGGGACTCGATCCTGAACGGCGCCGGTATCCCTACCTTCGACTACCCGGATACGGCGGCCCGCGCTTTCACGAACATGTGGCAGTACACCTACAACCTGCGCAGCATCTACGAAACCCCCGAGCCCGCCGAAGACGAAGGCGCGGACCGCGAACGGGTAGAGGAGATCATCAGTCATGTCCGCAGCTCAGGCCGCACCATCCTTACCGAGTTCGAGGCGAAGCAGGTCCTCGCCGCCTACGGTATCCCGACCGTCCAGACCGAGGTGGCGCGCAGCCCTGGTGAAGCAGTGGAACTGGCAGACCGCCTCGGCTACCCCGTGGTCCTCAAACTCGACTCCGAGACCATAACCCACAAGACCGATGTGGGAGGCGTGCGCCTGAACCTGCAGAACGCCAAGGAGGTCAGGAGTGCCTACGAGGAGATGGAGACCTCTATAAGGGAAACCTACAGACCCGAAGACTTCGGCGGCGCCGCCGTACAAAGGATGGTCAGCCTGGAGGGCTACGAGCTGATCGTCGGCAGCAGCCTGGACCCGCAGTTCGGTCCCGTCCTGCTCTTCGGGTCCGGCGGCTCGCTGGTCGAGGTGTACAGAGACAGGGCACTCGCACTCCCGCCGCTGACCACCACGCTCGCCCGTCGGATGATGGAACGGACCAGCATCTTCGAGGCGCTTGGTGGCGTCAGAGGCAGGGCTCCTGTCGACGTCGGCTCCCTGGAGAGGCTGCTAGTGCGCACGAGCCAGCTCGTCGTCGAGCAGCCCTGGATCAAGGAGCTCGATATCAACCCGCTCCTGGCCTCGCCGGAGCGCCTGATAGCCCTCGACGCCAGGGTCGTTCTGCACGAACCCGATACGAAGGAAGAAGGCCTCCCCCGCACCGCGATCCGTCCTTACCCGAAACAGTACGTCTCCAACGAAGAGTTGCGCGACGGCACTCCCGTGACGATACGCCCGATCCGGCCCGAAGACGAACCCCTGATGGTGAGGTTCCACGAGACTCTCTCGGAAGAGAGCGTCTACATGCGCTACTTCCACATGATGAACCTCGACCAGCGCACGGCCCACGAGCGCCTGACGCGCATCTGCTTTATAGACTATGACCGCGAGATGGCTCTGGTCTCCGAGCAAACCGACCCGGAGACGGGGACGCGGGAGATCATGGGCGTAGCCCGCCTGAGCCGCAGTGGCGCTGTCCCCGACGAGGCTGAGTTCTCGGTCCTCGTCAGCGACCGCTTCCAGCGCAGGGGCGTCGGCACCCTGCTCCTGAGCCGTCTCCTCGAAGTCGGCCGCGCCGAGGACCTTAGACGTGTCACCGCACAGATCCTCTTCGACAACCGCCCCATGCAACGCATCTCGAAGCAACTCGGCTTCCACCTCCGCCGAGACGCAGAAGAGATGGTCATGAAGGCAGACCTCGACCTGTACATGACTGCCTGAGGCAGTCATAGCATTTCAGCTTGTCAGCTTGTCAGCTTCTTGCTTTTCCGGGGGGTGAGAGGCTGACGGCTCCCTATCGCAAATGATTCCCATTAACCAGTAACAAGAATCGTTCTTGATTTTTGGCTGATGGTGGTTAGAATTATGGGGTGAGTCGGATGTCGTGGGTTCGGGAGGCAGCTTTTTGGCGGCTTGGCTAGAGCGATTGGGACTTGGGGGCCGGGAGATGACTGCCTCGGGTCACAGCAAGAACTTCGTGTTGCGCGTGGTTCAACCGTCTCTGGTAGGTTTGATGGATGGATCTGTCTCTACGCTGGCGCCGCTATTTGCGACGGCTTTTGCGACGAGGGATCCGCGGATCACGTTTCTGGTGGGGCTAGCGGCCGCGGTTGGGGCTGCGATCAGTATGGGCTTCTCGGAAGGGCTCTCGGACGATGGTTCGATGACCGGACGCGGGAATCCGTTGTTGCGGGGTGCGATCACGGGCTTCGCCACGTTCGTCGGCGGCATCCTGCACACCCTGCCTTTCCTCATACCGCACGTCAACCTGGCGCTCTACGTGGCTTTCGGGGTCGTTGGCTTCGAGTTGCTCACCATCTCCTTTATCCGCTACCGCTACTTCGACATGAGCTTCGTGGTCTCCGCTGTCCAGGTATGCGTTGGGGGCGCGCTCGTCTTCGCCTCGGGCATCCTGATAGGCAGCGCGTAAAGCGAGTTGCAGAAGTTGACCTTCTGCAACTCGCGCTGGTCAGCACGCTGCCTGCGGCAGCTTGTCAGCATTTCAGCTTCTTATTTCTTGCTGATCGCTGACAGCTTAACTTCTCGGCGGCTCGTAGAGTTGAATATCGTTGCCTTCGGAGTCTTTGAAGGTCGCAACGCGGCCCCAGGGGTGATCGGAGATACCTGCCGAGACCTCGACACCCTGGCCCTTCAGGGCGTCGAGCGTCTCTTCCAGGTTCCCTTCGGGCTGGAAGGTAACGACCGGACCGCCGTCTGCACCGGCCCCTGAGGGCTCGCGTCCGTTGAGGCCGATCGTGAGGCCGTTGGCGTCTACCTCGGCCCACTCTCCGTCCTCGTTCGTAATCCGCAGCCCTAGAGTATCCCTGTAGAAGCCCTTCGCCCGCTCAATGTCCTGCACAGGCATCCAGACCACCGCTACGCCTCTGAGCATTCTTCGCCTCCTCTTGTTGAGTCCGTCGGGGTCAGGTTACAGGCGATGTCCTTGCGGGCAGTAAGCGAACTAACGAAACGTCTGGAGAAAACGGTCGACGATCTTGTCTTCGACTTCGGCGAAGGAGACCTCGCGGTCGAGTTCCCGGCTCAGGCTCGTGACGCCGAATTCTCTTATGCCGCAGGGTGTGATGCGGTCGAACCAGCTCAGGTCCGTCTTCACGTTAAGGGCGAAGCCGTGGGAGGTGATCCAACCTGAAGAGAACTTCACGCCGATGGCGGCGATCTTGTTCTCCCCCACCCACACTCCCGTGTACTCCGGATGATGCCAGCCCTCAAGCCCGTAGTCTGCGAGTACCCGGACGAGTACCCCTTCGAGTTCGCGGAGGTAGGCATGGGTATCGCGGACTTCGAGGCGCAGGATCGGGTACCCTACTATCTGACCAGGACCGTGGAACGTCGCGTCCCCTCCCCTATCGCTCCAGAAAACCTCGGCCCCCAGAGCCCTGAGGTACTCTTCTCCGGCGCCCAGGTTCCCCGCGTCCTTCGCCGCCCTCCCCACCGTGTAGACCGGCGGGTGCTCGCACAGAATGAAGGTGTCGGGGATGTCGTCGTTCTTCCTGAGCCGGACGAGTTCCTTCTGGAGATCCCAGGCCTCCACGTAAGGCGTAAGCCCGGGCAGCCGCCGCACATCGACGGTCGTTGGTGTCTGCTTCTCCAGGGTCATGCCCGGGCTCTAGACGCTCGCGACGCCGGCCGCAGGGCTTCGCCTGGCATCGGCGGTCTGTTCGTGGGCGTGGTAGGAGCTGCGGACCAGCGGACCGCTCTCGACATGCTTGAAGCCTAAAGAGAAGCCGTACTTGCGCAGGCTCGCGAATTCTTTGGGCGTGTAGTAGCGGCTCATCGGCAGGTGGTTCTCAGAGGGCCTTAGGTACTGGCCGATTGTCAGGATATCCACGTCGTGATCTCGCAGGTCGCGCATCGTCTGGCGGATCTCCTCTTCGACCTCGCCGAGGCCGACCATAAAGCCGCTCTTGGTCAGGCCTTCGGGGTTCAGCTCCTTGGCGTAGCGCAGCACCTCCAGGGAGCGTTCGTACTTCGCCTGCGGGCGGACCGCGTAGTAGAGGCGGGGGACCGTCTCGATGTTGTGGTTGAAGGTGTCGGGGCGGGCGTCTATTACAGTCTTGACCGCGTCGCGATCACCCTTGAAATCGGGGGTCAGAACCTCGACGGCGCAGCCGGGGACCTCTTCCCTGATGGCGTGTATCGTCCCCGCAAAGATCGAAGCCCCACCGTCGGAGAGCTCGTCGCGGTTCACGCTCGTGATCACGGCGTGCTCGAGGCCCATCTTCTTCGCGGCGTCGGCGACGCGATAGGGCTCGTCGAGATCTAGCTCGGTGGGCTTACCCGTCAGCACGGCGCAGAAGCCGCAGGAACGGGTACACACGTTGCCGAGGATCATGAACGTGGCTGTGCGGTTATTCCAGCACTCGCCGATATTCGGGCAGCGGGCCTCCTCGCAGACCGTGTGGAGGTTCAGCCCGCGCATGGTCTCCTTGATGTCGCGGTAGACCTCGCCGTCTGGGATGCGCGCCTTCAGCCATTCGGGACGACCGGGCGCGCCAGGGAGTCCCCTCGCCTGCTGCCGGAAAGGCAGGTACTCCGTCGGCGTCCCGTCAGGCGGCGGGGGGACGGGCCTGTCTTCCCAGCGGTGGCGGACCTCGAAGGTCTTCGTGCCGTCGTCCAATACCTTCAGGTTGATCTGTCTGCGGGCCACGGCTCTCCTATCTTCCTCGCACTTTGAGCCTTATGGTATCGCACGCGGGCGTAGCCATACCGTATTTCTTATCGCACAGAGTAGGCATCAGGTTTCAGGCTGCAGGAGAAGCCGGGGCGACGTTGCCGCGTGGCGCGAACGCCGCCCCGAAGCCCCCCTGATGCCTGGAGCCTGAAACCTAAAAATGAATCGGTTGGCCCTCCACGGCCATCGCGGACTCGCCGACGACCTCGGAGAGGCTCGGGTGGGGATGCATGGTCATCCCGATCTCCTGCGGCGTGCCCTCGACGAGCTTGGCGAATACACCCTCGGTGATAAGGTCGGTCACCTTGGGCCCTATGGCGTGCATACCAAGGATGAGGTCGGTCTCCTCGTCGGCCACGATCTTGAAGAAGCCGTTGGGCTCGCCTTCGATTAGTGCCTTGCCGATGGCCCTGAACGGGAACTTGGACTCCTTGACCTCGTAGCCCTCCTCCTCTGCCTGCGCCTTGCTGAGCCCGAATGAGGCCACCTCGGGGCGGCAGAAGGTCACGCGCGGGACGAGGTCCTGGTCCATGGGCAGCGGGTTCTCGCCGGCCATGTGCTCGACGGCGATGATCCCCTCGTGCCCGGCGGCGTGGGCGAGCCAGTAGCCTCCGATGACGTCTCCGGCGGCGTAGACTCCGTCCTCTCCGGTCCGTCCGAACTCGTCGACCTGGATGACCCCGCTGTCGTCGAGCTCTACGTTCGTCACGTCGAGGTTCAGGTCCTCTGTAACGGTCCTGCGCCCGACCGCGACCAGGATAGCCTCGGCCTCGAGCGTCTCTCCTCCATCGGCCTCACCCGTGGGCGCGTCCTCGCCGCCGTAGGAGCCGCCTTCGCCTTCCGTCTCCTCCTGCTCGCCGGAGCCAGCGCCTGCCACTTTGATCTTGATCCCGCTGTCGGTTTTCTCCAGGCTCTCCGGGTCTGCTTTCGTGCTTGTGAGCACCTTGATCCCGCGGTCCTCGAACTCCTTCGTCAGTGCCGCCGAGATCTCCGGGTCCTCCAGCGGCACTATGCGGTCGAGCAGCTCGACCACAGTGACATCGGTTCCGAAGTCGTGGTACATGCTGGCGAACTCGACGCCGACGGCCCCCGAGCCGAGGACTATGACGGACTCGGGGTAGCTCTCGTCGTTGGTCACGATGTCGTCCGAAGAGATAACCTTCTCGCCGTCGAATTCCAGTCCAGGCAGGGTGCTGACGGCGGAGCCGGTGGAGATCAGGACGTTCCCCGCTTCGAGCTCCTCCTCGCCGTCTTCGGTCTCTACCTTTATCTTCTTGGGCTCGACGAAGCTGCCGACCCCGTTGTAGACGGTTACCTTGTTCTTCTTCATCAGACCCTGCACACCGCGCCTGAGCTGGGTTACGACCTGCTCGCGGCGCTTTGCAGCCTGCGGGTAGTCGAACTCCACCTCTCCGACCTTGACGCCGAAGTCTTCGCTGTTTCTGGCGTCGTGCAAGAGATGGGCCGTATGGAGCAATGCTTTGGTCGGGATGCATCCCAGGTTCAGGCATGTGCCTCCGAGGTGTCCGCCCTCCCGCTTCTCGATGAGGGCTACGCTCATTCCCAGCTGGCTGGCCCGGATAGCCGGTATGTACCCACCGTTCCCGCCACCTATCACTACGAGGTCGAACTGCTCAGCCACCCTTGGCTCCTTTCACGTTTGCTACCACAGTGATTCTAACCTTCCCCCTCCTCCGGGGCCATCCTCCCGCTGGCACGCGGAACAGAAGTGCGACGGCCTCCCGCTTACCTTTTCCCGAACTACCTCTCCTTCACACCCCGGACAGGGCTGCCCATGCTTTTCGAAGACCCGCAGGTAGTTCTGATGATCGCCTGGCCGGTCCAGCACGTCTTTGTAGAGCCGCACCGTCGTCCCCCGATGCTCGATGCCTGCCGCGAGGTTGGACCGTATCGCCGCATGCAGCACCTCCCATTCGCCCTCCGAGAGCGTGTTCGTCTTCCGCCTCGGATGCAGCCTCGCGTCGTAAAGGATCTCATCGGCGTAGATGTTCCCTATGCCTGAGACGACTTTCTGATCCAGGAGCAGGGGCTTTATCTGGGCCTTCCGCAAACCGATGACACGTGGTAGATACCCGGCGTCGAACTCTTCTTCGAAGGGCTCCGGTCCTAGCGAGGAGAGCCGGTCCTCGAGTTCGTCCGCATCGAGCAGGCGCGCCCGCATAAAGCCCGTCTCGTCCCGCAGGAAGAGCCTCCTGTCGCTGTCGAGATCCAGGACGAGCATGAGAGCGGTCTCCGGCTCCTCGACGGGCGGCACGAGCAGGAGCTGGCCCCCGATCTTGAGCTGAAACACCAGCGAGTCTCCGGAGCCAAGCTCCACGATGAGGTGCTTGGCCCGCCGCCGCGCCCCTGTGATGCTGACACCCTCGAGCCGGCTTGCGAACTCCTCGGCCGAGGGCTGCTCCACGAGCGAGGCGTCGAGGACCCGTGCCCGCCCTATCTCCGAGCCGGCGACAAGCTCACGCAAGTCTTCCTTTATGGTCTCTACCTCTGGCAGCTCCGGCATACGCGTATTTATACCCGCTCCGCGCCGCGTAATCTTCGCCTTCTCATAGTGGTTTGCGCGCGGCGAAGGCGGCATGTCCCTCCGCCAGCGGGAAATCAGCATACGATCGCATGGTCTGAACCCGGAAGCCGGCCCGTTCGAGTTCTGCGGATAGTCCCGACGGGTCGTATAGCCGCACGCGGTGGACTTCGTCGTCACGCCTGTAGTGCTCTCCCACCCTCCGAAAACTAACGATCCGGCGCTCCATCGTACCCCGCTCGACGTCCTCCTCCCGCTCGGAGAGCACGGCCCAGTCCTCCCCCACGCCGAAACCCCTCGCCTTGTCGCCCGGCGGCACCTGGCCAAGACCAAGCACGTCGAAGACGAAGACGCCCCCGGGTACGAGCGCGTCGTGGACGCGCCGGAAAAGGCGAGCCAGCCCCAGGTCCTCGTTCTCAGCGTCGAAAAGGTAGTTGAGGACCTCGCTTACCGCCGTGACGGCCTGACAACTTGGGATCTCGACCTCGAACAGAGACCCCACCCTGAACTCGGCCTCGGGTGCCTTTTTGCGCGAGAGATCGATCATCGCCTCGGAGATATCTATGCCGAAGACGCGATAGCCTGAGTCGACCAGCTCACGCGCCCACAAGCCGCTACCGCAACCGAGGTCTACGACGAGACCGTCGCGTATCCCGTTCTGGTCCAGGATCTCCAGTATGCCTGGCGCCGATCTGAGGGCGAACTCGGCGTGGCCGACGTCGTGGATGTAGGCGATGTCCTCCCCGTACCACCGCGTCGCATCAGGGCCTCCCGAGGCTATCTCAGTTCCCTGTAAGCCGGACGGAGGGAGCGTCGAACATGGGGACGGGCTCTCTGTAGACTGCTCTGTAGAGACCATCGAGCATGACCGAGCGGGCGTCGAGCGAGCGCATGGCGCCCTCATGGACTCTTCGTTGGCCTTCCTCGTCCCCTGCGTAGGGTGCAATGGCGTCCATCATGATGCGCGCGTGGGTCACGTCCATCGTGACGTGGCTCGTGAAGATCTCGAGATCTCTATCAGGCAGGCCTGCTGCTTTCCTGAGGCCGTCGGAGAGCCTGGCGTAGATCGGGGGCACGGGCCACTCACTCGCAGGCCCCAGAGCACCGAGCCCTAGCCTGAAATCGGGGTGGCCCGAGAGCGCGTAGTGGGTGGTGATGTACATCTCTATCTCGGGTAGCGTCGGAGGCTCCTCCCACTCCTCCTCACCGATGCCAAGCGCCTCGAGAAATCGTCTGTACAAGGCTGGATGCGTCTCTTCGGGGTCGAGGTGGCCGTACTCATCGAAGAGGACCTCGGCGAGCGCGAGCTGCAGCTTCTCGTCGTAACGGCAGTTCGAGATAAGAGCGGCCAGGTACAGCCGGCTCACCCTGACGTGCCTGTAGTACTGGATCGCAAAGGTCCTTATCCCCTCAGCGTCAGCATCCCCCTCCCCGAACCGCTCCAGAAAAGGGTGCGTCAACGCAGGATGCCCGATGACGTCGCGTTTTAGTCTTGGGAGAAACTCCTCCGGGTTCACCTGTCTCTCCTTCCAGAGAACTCTCTACAGTTTAGCGCAACGTTTGAGCTAGTCAGCATTTCAGCACGCTCCGGCCTTGCAGCCTCCGCTTGTCAGCATTTCAGTTTGTCAGGTTTCGCGGTCGGAGATGACTATGGATGAGTCGGTGCTCCTATGGCGTTTTCCCAAGCGCGCAAGCGTCTCACCACGCTACACGTAGCTAACTGGCTGACAAGCCGCCTGGCGAAGCCGGGCGGCGTGCTGAAGTGCTGAAATGCGCGCTTTCCAGGTAATTCACTATTGTCTCACCAGCCTCAGTGAGGTATAATGGGTGCATGACAGATACGAGGAACATCAGGCAGGATTGGCTCAGTGTCCCGCGGCGGCGGGAAGAGGAGCGTTTGGACCCGCACGTGTACAAGCGCGGCATCAACGGGCTGACGGTTGAAGAGGCGTTACGTCGGGCGTATCCGAGGGTGATGGATATTCTGAGGAGGAGTGGCGAGGAGTACTCGGAGTTCGAGCGGCAGTTGGTAAGGCAGACCGTTCGGGCGTGTCTGATCTCCCAGGTCTCCCGCGCGAACCTCTATCGCATCGCCGGCATCCTGGTCGCCGACAGGCGCGACGAGGGGGCGCACCTCGATACTTCGCTCGCACTCGCCTACGTCGCGGCGCTCAGGGAGGCGTTCCTCACGGAACTTTCCGTCGGAGAGCGGGTACAGACGCCGCTCGGTTCAGGGGAAGTCCGCTACGTCTCCGGTGATGGCACCAACGCCGCCGTCCAGCTAGACAACGACTACGAGGTCTGGTTGCCGGCTGAGAGGGTGTCGCGTCCCGGCTCGCCCATGCGTCGCGCCTCCTAGAAGCTTGCAAAGAGGTCTCTGACCTCTTTGCAAGCATTTCAGCTTGTTGGTTTCGCTGGGCGCTCGTAGTCGAATGCGCGATTCTCAGTAAGTCACTACCTCTGCAATTCGTTCTCGTGGAGACCTGTCATAAATGGGAGGTTTTCCGGGTAGACTAGGAGGGTCGTAAGGGCGATAGAGGGCGCGCCATGGAGAAGTCGAAAGCACGGGTGATCTGCAATCCGACCTCGGGTGGTGGTGCCTACGATCCGGATGAGATCCGCGACGAGCTCGACGGGATGGAAGTCGAGTGGATCGAGACCGGAGGCCCTGAGGATGCTATAGGGGCCGCTGAGGAGTGGCGCGAGGGGCTGCTGATCGTCGCCGGGGGGGACGGCACTATCAACGACGTGGTCAACGGGCTCGGCAGGGCCGGTTTCCCCGAAGGTGTCACCCTGGGCATCCTACCCGCCGGGACGGGCAACGATCTCGCAGCGACACTGTGCATCCCCGAGGACCCCGAGCTCGCGGAGGACGTTATCCGGCAGAACCGGGAGCGGAGGCTGGACGTGGCGAGGGTTCGTTCTGAGGGCATTGGCGAGCGGTTCTTCATCAACGTGGCGACGGGGGGGTTGGGGGCGGAGATCTCCGACGCCAATGACGAAGAACTGAAGGAGCGATGGGGCAAACTCTCCTACCTTCGGGCTTCGCTGGAGGTCGCAAGGAACTTCGATGTGCGCGAGCTTACGATCTACCTCGATGGTGAGGGGTATCAGGTGAAGGCGGTCAACGTCGCCGTGGGTAACTGCCGCTACACAGGGGGCGGCTGGCCAGCCACTCCGATGGCCAACCCTGAGGACGGCCTCCTCGACGTGGTCGTCATAGAGACCCTCGGGATCGGCGCCCTGCTCGACCTCGCGCCGGCGGTGCTGTCGGAGTCAAACTACCTGGACAACGATGGCGTGCTCTTCGTGCGGGCGAAGGAGATTCGGATCGAGACCCAGCCCCCAGGCCTGGAATTCACCGCCGACGGCGAGGTTATCGGCAACGAGCCGGCCCAGTTTTCCGTTCTTCCCCGGGCCCTCAGAGTTATAGTCGGACCCGATTACGTACCCGAGCCGGCGGGATAGAATGAAACCATGATCAAAGTGCTACTCTTCGGCGCCGCGGCCGACCGGGCAGGGACCCGCGAGACCGAGTTACCGGTAGAAGAAGGCTTGACCCTCGCTGAGATCTGGCCTCTGCTCGCCGAGAGGCATCCCGACCTCGCCCCGATGCGCGACACGCTGGCCTTCGCCGTCAACGGCGAGTACGCCCGCGGAAACGACGGCGTATCGCCGGGCGACGAGATAGCCGTGCTGCCACCCGTCTCGGGCGGCTGAATGTTCGCCATAGTCGAGGAGCCGCTAGACGTGGGGGCATTGATCCAGGCCACCCAGAGGCCTGACTGCGGGGCCATAGCCACGTTCGTCGGCACGACGAGGATCGACGAGTCGGAAGGCGCGGCGGTCGAGTACCTGGAGTACGAAGCGTACCGCCCAATGGCTAACAGGAAGCTGGAGGAAATCGGGACCGAGATAGAACGGCGCTGGGACGTCAGGCACGTCTCTATAGTGCACCGTCTTGGCAGGGTGGATCCCGGAGAGGCGAGCGTCGCCATAGTCGTCGCCGCGCCGCGCCGCGGGCCTGCCTTCGAAGCGGCCCGCTACGCCATCGAGCGCATAAAAGAGGTCGTGCCCATCTGGAAGCGTGAGGTCTGGTCGGACGGGTACGTGTGGGTGGGAAGCCAGGTCGGAACCAGAGATCAGGCATCAGGTTTCAGATAACAGATGTCAGGATTTTGCTGGCGGGCGCTACGTTAGCAGCACGTAGATGATGAATACTGTGGCGAAGGCAAGGCTACCGGTGACTATTATCAGGTAGGCTGCCGCCGAGGGAACGAACTCGCGTGTGGAGATCCTGCGCCGGTTACGGAGGAACTGGGTGGTACCCAAGACGAGCGTGAGTGCTCCGAGCAAGGCCAGCGCCAGCCCGAAGAGTTCCGAGGCGTTCGTGGAGCCAACCCTCATAGAGGCGTCCACGAGTGCCCCTGCCCTCTCGACGACGAGCCCTATCGAGATCAGGCTGATCCCCGTCCTCACCCATGACAGAAGCGTCCGCTCGTTCGCGAGGTGCTCCCTGATCTCGGTCCCGCCCTGCCCCGGCGGGTCGCGGTGCTCGTTCTGCGGTTGCACTGTCTCCGACCTCCTTCTCGCTGGCGCGACGGCCACACCGAAGATTACATGTTGGAGCGCCCGAGAGATCGTTCGCCTCCCGGAATTCGGCCCAAGGGCCAAAGCTGGCTTTCCAGATCTAGGGTAGCGTTCCCTCCACAAAAGTTAGAGAATACGTCAAGGCATTCGGGGACAGGGTGAGCGAAGGGGATAGGTTGTTGGATCGACGGACCGGGCTCGAGCAGGAATTCTTCCTGGTCGAGAACTCCGGGCGTCCGTCGGAGCGAGCCGACGAGTTCCTGGAGATCTGCCGCGAGGCGACCGGGGAGGAGTCGAGCGGTCCCGCGTGCTTCGCCCCCGAGTTCGTGTTGGGCCTGGTAGAGATAAACACACCCCCGGTCAACACCCTCTATGACCTCGAGCGCGAGTACGCGCAGAACCTGCGGCTGGCATTGCGCACCGCGAGCTCTCTCGGGCTCAGGCTCTATCCGCTCGGCACCTATCCTTTGCCTCAGGAGCCCGCCGTCCGCGACGAGCTGGACTACAGGGTCCAGGTTGGCACGGTCGGTCTGGAGAGGTTCATGGACGCCGGGAGGTGCGCTGGCACGCACCTGCATCTGGAGGTGCAGGCAGGGACGGTCGATGAGGGAGCGGGCATTTCAGCCACCGCGTCCGCCGCCGCGCGGGAAGAAGTCTCGAACATCTACAACCTTGCGACGGCCCTGGATCCCGCCCTGGTGGCCCTCACCCGCTCGTGCCCATATTTCGAGGGACGGAAGACGGGGCTGGCCGTCCGCACGGTTCATTACAGGGGGAGCGCAATCTTCGGGTGGGAGGGAGTCTATAAGGACCTGCCCCAGGTTGGCGCCCTGCTACCTTACGCCGACGACGCACAACACCTGATCCGTCAGCAGTTCGACCGCTACAAGGCCTGGCTCAGCGCTATGGACCAGGCCGGAGTGCAGAGACGCCACTTCGCCGAGGCGGGCGGCGACCTGCTCAGGCCGGCCTGGAACCCCGTGCGTCTCAACCGCCAGGGAACGCTGGAGTTGCGCGGTATGGACAGCAACTACCCCGAGGTAACCCTGGCTGCGGCCGCCATGATTCTCGGCGCCGCCGACCGCATCAGGCGTGATGGCCTCGAAGTATTACCCGACGACGGGGTGCTCGCTTTCGAGGTCACGGGGGACGTGCTCAGGGTGCCAGGCTTCGGCCGTCTCGGTGGGGAGTTGCTCCACTCGGCGGTAACCGGAGGAGCCAGCGACGAGACCGTAGCCGCCTACCTGGACTCGATCCTGGAGTTCGCCGGAGCGGAGGACGAAAGGCTAGCCGCCCTGTTTCGCCACCGTGGTAATACCGGCGTCTACCCAACCACCGAGGCCGCTATCCTCGAAGACTACGACGGGCATCTCTCCGAAGAGGAAGGATTGCGTCTGGTGCTCGAAGCCTGCGACGAGCTGGAGACCCAGGTCTCGCACCTCAGCCGGTCCCAGCGCCACAGGGAAGAACCGGCGGACGTCTCGTAGTTCTCTCCCTGGTCTCCTCGCGGTTATACTCGCCGCATGGGCAAGGATCGCGCAGCTCTCGGTATGGACTTCGGGGTGCGGGTCGCGGTGGTGGTGGAGCGGGAAGGAGCCCTGCTCCTTGTGCGCCACCAGAAACCGGACAGGGACCCGTACTGGGTGCTCCCTGGAGGCAGGCTCGAGCCGGGCGAGACGATACCGGAGTGCGCAGGCCGCGAACTCGCTGAGGAGACAGGCCTCACGGCCGGCTTCTCCGGTGTCCTCTACGTGAGCGAGTTCCTGGGGGAGGGACGACATACGATCGACGTCGTCGTCCGGATGGATTTGCAAGGAGGCGGGGAGGCGAGCCTCGGGAGTGACCCCGAGGTCACGCCTGGTACCGAGCCGACCCTCGTAGAAGTACGCTGGATAAGCGTCGATGAGCTGCGGGAGATAGAGCTTCTGCCGATCTCCGTAAAGGAAAGACTCCTGAGGGACGCTGGCGATGGCTGGGTCCCGGATAACGTCTACGTCGGAAGCACGGATGGCTGACTCGCAGAACGCGTTGCTCTGGGTGGTTCTGGTAGACGCGTTGGCCGCGGGGGCCGTGATCGGGGGCTTCTGGCTGGCTGTCTCGTGGATGCGAACCTTCGGCAGGAAGGTAGGGTACTCTCTGGCGCCCCTCGGATTCTCACGGCCCAGGGGCGGATTCCTGGCGGGGATCGGCGCCGGGATGGCAGTCGGCATCGGTGCCTTACTACTGAGCTGGATCTTGACCCCGATCAGCGTCCTCGTCCTCGAACAGCTCGGCTACTCTGCGAGATTGACGGTCCAGCAACCGTTCATGGAAGGGCTCGTTGGCTGGGTTGGCGAGAGCCCTGGTGTGGCCGTAACGGCGATAGTCCTGGTCGTCGTACTCTTCGGCCCGGCCGTCGAAGAGCTGGTCTTCAGGGGCGTCGTCTTCAACGGCCTCTACAGGCTCGGTGCCCTGATCTCCACCAGGTACCGTGGGACAGAACATTCCAAAGCACTTCCGGGTAAGATGATCTTCGCCGCTTCCGCGATCGCATCTTCTATACTCTTCGCCCTGCTGCACCTCGAACCGGTCCTCTTGCCGGTCCTCTTGATACTCGCGACAACCCTGTGCGTGCTCTTCCGGCGATCGGGTAGCCTCCTCCCCTCGTTCGTCGCCCACGCGACGTTCAACTCCTTCGCCGCCACGCTGATCATCCTGAGGGGCCTGAACGTGCTGAGCTTTCCGATCTAGCGCTCATGCCAACGACACCAAGGAGCGAGCCATCGCCTGCACCTCGTAGTGGATTCCCGCTTTCGCGGGGACAAGCTTCGCGGGAATGATGTATGGGGAGCTTTCCGTGTGCCCGCATCCCGAACGCGGTCCCGTTCAAACGGTCTCGGTATCACCCGGCTTTCGGTGCGGTTGTTCTCCCATGTAGCGTGCCCTTGGACGTATGAGGGAGCCGCTCCTGTACTGCTCTATGGCGTGGCCGATCCAACCGACGGTCCTGCCAAGGGCGAAGAGCGCGATGGCCCCGCCAGGCGGCAACTCCAGTGCCCGCGCAACCGTCGCCAGCGCGAAGTCCACATTTGGGCGCTCGCCCATCAAATGCAGCATCTCTCCCGCAACGGTACCGGAGAGCGCGACGGCGATGCTCTCAGGATACGTCCCTGCCACCACGCGAAGCAGACCGGCACCGCGGGGATCTCCTTCAGGATACAGCGAGTGCCCGAAACCGGGGATACGCTCCCCCCGCCTGAGGCGGCCTAGGATCACCGCCCGCGCGTCCCCTACACCCTCAACCTCCCGCAGGAAGGCCTCGACGAGCTCGATCTCACCACCGTGCTTGACGCCCCCGAGCGCCGCGAGCCCGGCCAGAACAACGGCATAAGGTGTGGCCTCGGACGAAGCAACACACCTCGCGGCGAAGGTCGAGACGGGCAACTCGTGGTCCACACAATAGACGAGCGCGGAGTCGAGAAGATCGGCAGACCCCGGATCCGCTGGACTCCAGCCACGCTGGAGCGTCTCTGCCAGCCCCGTAGCGGACTCTCCAGCGGCCACGTCCGCCATCAGGCGCAGTATCCTCGCGCCGGTGCGCGCGACGGCGGGAGGACGCAGGTCGTAGGCTGCCGGGTCCTCGGAGGCTGCCACTGGGAGCAGAACCTGGAAGACCTCGACAGGGGTTAGTCCGGCCACACTCCCCATAAGGCTACGGATGCGCCGGGAGGGTTCGGACGGATCGGGCGGGAAGAGCGCCGGAGCCATCGCCTCGTCGCCCGTCCAGACGACAGCCGCAACCTCCTCGATGCCTTTCTCCCCAGCGAGCACCACGACGTCGCGCCCCCTGTAGTACAGTCCGCCATCGTCGATCAGGGTGATCCCCGACTCCAGCACAGGTGTCCCCCAGTGCAAGGCACCCTCCACAACCCCTTCAGGGTCCTTCCTGCGCTCCTTCCTCTCCTTGAGCCTCCTTACGTCCTCAGCCCGATAACGCCTGTTGCGCCCCTTCCCCTCGGCCGCCTCGGAACGGACCATCCCCCTGCTCACGTACGCATACAAAGTCGCCAGGCTAACCCCTAACTCCTCAGCAGCCCGCCCCGCACTGAGATACCGCTCCTCCATGCAGCCACCTCCTCGACCAGGTGCACGACTATACGCACCTACAATCCTACTAGATATTGATTTACTAATCAATATTGATACATATTTCATTGAGGGTTACGATTGACGACTACGACGACTCGGAGAGCCGGGTACGACTGAAAGGACGAACATGAGTGAGAGTTCGAGGACGGGCTTCGTTGTGGGGCTCGAGGATGTGGTGGCGGCCGAGACCTACTTGAGCGGCGTTGACGGTGAGGCTGGGGAGTTGACCATCGCGGGTTTCCCGGTCGAGGAGTTGGCGGGGTTGGCTTCTTTCGAGGAGACTGTCTACCTGCTCTGGCACGATGTCTTGCCCGATCCCAAGCAACTCGCGGATTTTCGGGAGGAGCTCGCGGGGCGGCGGGAGCTGCCGCTGGCTACGTTGGACCTGTTGCGGGCCGTGGCTGCGGAGAAGGTGCCGGTGATGGATGCGCTGCGTATGGCTGCCGGCACCGTGAGGCCCGGTACTGATGAAGAGGAGGCTCTGGCGCTAGTGGCGAGTCTGCCCACTATTGTGGCTGCTTACACGCGGATGCTCGAGGGCGAGGAGCCTGTGGACCCTGATCCCGGGCTTGGCCATGCGGCCAACTATTTGTACATGCTAACGGGCGAGATACCTGGCGAGGAGTTCGTGCGGGCTCTCGAGACCTACCTCAACGCTGTGTCCGACCACGGCATGAACGCCTCTACGTTCGTCGCGAGGGTAATCGTCTCGACCCGCTCGGACTTCGTCTCTGCCGTGGTCGGGGCGATCGGGGCGCTCAAGGGGCCGTTGCACGGCGGCGCGCCAGGGCCTGCGCTGGATGTGGTGTTCGAGATCGGGGACGTGAGCAGGGCCGAGGCGTACCTGCGGGAGAAGCTCGGGCGCGGCGAGCGGCTCATGGGCTTCGGGCACAGGATCTACCGCGTACGCGACCCGAGGGCGGACGTGCTCGCCGCCGCTGCCGAGCGCCTGTACACGACCGACGGGGACAGGGAGCTCTACGATCTGGCACTTGGGGTCGAGCAGACGGCGCTGCGGCTGCTCGCTGAGCACAAGCCCGGCAGGAACCTGCAGACCAACGTCGAGTTCTACACGGCGCTGTTGCTACACGGGCTCGGGTTACCAACGGAGCTCTTCACCCCGACCTTCGCGGCGGGGAGGGTGGCTGGGTGGACGGCGCATTGCGCCGAGCAGAGGGCGCTGGACCGCCTGATCAGGCCGCAGTCCGTGTACGTGGGGAGTAAGGACAGAATCTGGGTGCCGCTAGAGGAGCGGTAGCGCGGGGAGACACGAAAAACGACCCCCGGAGAGAACCGGGGGCCGTACCCTTCTGAGTGTTACGCAGGTATCCCGTTTTTCAGCACGTCCGCCTTCACGACATGGGAGGCGGATAAAGTAACCCAGGATCCCGCCGGGTGTTTTGGTGGGCCTAGGTCAGAGCCACCTCTCCCAGAAGATACCCGCGACTACTACTCGATGCGTCTATCTGGATCACCTCCTCTCGCGTGCCTTCAACTCCG
>JBPCIR010000064.1:0-4077 GCA_051006095.1 Rubrobacter sp.
GCCGCCTTGGCGAAGAAGCGGCGCCCGTCTTCGGTCCGGAGCCGTGCGGCCACGCCCGGTGAGAACCCGGCGGACTGGGAGGCCGCCGATACAACGGGACTGCCCAGCCGGTCCTCCACGGCCGTCCACACACGCCCCGGAACCTCCGACCACCCGAACCGGAGCCCCGCCGCGTCCGGTGGCCTGGACGCTTTCATCCCGGTCTACGCCTCCGTTCGGGTCTTTCGCAGCTCACTGACCTATAAACTCCCCGCCCACCGACGCCACGGTGCTGCGTTTACGTGTGACCGTTGATCGTGACACGCACCGGCGGTCGCTTGCCACGCCCGAGGCTTTCGACGACCTCCGCCGGAACAGGTATACCGGTGGCGGTCTTGCCGCTGAGCCGGACCTCGGCACGAAATCTCAGCTGGGCCTCCCTGTTGCAACGGTCTTTAGTGTTGCCGATCTCGCAAGGTACCATACCAGCCTCTCGCTTGTGTCAGTGCGCCGACAATCTGACCGAGCCGCCGCGATGTTACACGCTACGGCAGATGGGCGCTCATGCGGCTTCTGCCCGCGGGAAATAGGTCTCGGCACCAGGGTTTTGGCCGTCCTCGTGCGTGCTACAGAAGAGTAATCCGGATACGGTACGCTGGATGCACCCCACGCGGTTCGCCTTCGCTCGGTTCACTTTGCGCTCATCGGCGTCGCGCCGGGGGTGTGGCCTCGTAGGGGGGAGACGATGTAGGGTCCGGCGCGTCGATGGCTTTTTCGGAGAGGCCGAGCCGCCGGTGCAGTCGGGCCAGGGGCTTCGGGGCCCACCAGTTCCAGTTTCCCATCAGCCGCATCGTCGCGGGAACGAGGAGGGCGCGTATGATCGTCGCGTCGACCAGAACGGCGAGCCCCATCCCCAGGCCAATGGCTTTGATCACGACCGCCTCGGCGAGGCCGAAGGAGAAAAAGACCGTGGCCATGATAAGTGCGGCGCCGGTGATCAGGCGCCCGGTGCGCTCGATGCCAAGGGCCACGGAGGAGAGGTTATCCTCAGTCTTCTCGTACTCTTCTTTGATGCGGCTGAGGAGCATCACCTCGTAGTCCATGGAGAGGCCGAACAGGATGCAGAACATGATGATCGGGGTAGTCGTGTTTATGGGGCCTGGGGTGAAGTCGAGCAGCCCGGAGAGGTGCCCCTCCTGGAAGATCCACACCAGGGCCCCGTAGGAGGCGCTGATCGACAGGAAGTTGACGACGACAGCCTTTATGGGCAAGAGCACCGACCCGAGGAGCAAGAAAAGCACCACGTAGGTGGCGAGGACCACAAAGGCTATCGCAGGCGGCGCAGCCTCGTAGACCGAATCGGTGAGGTCGAGGTCGAAGGCCGCCCAACCGCCGACGAGTACCTCGCCCCCGACCTCGGGGTGTTGCCCGCGGACCTCGCGCACCAGGTCGTGCGCCGCTTCGGTGTTGTAGCCTGCCGAGGTGTAGGCAGTCAGGACTGCAACGTGTTCTCCTGTGGTCCTCTTCAGTGCCTCCCGCACCTGCGGTGGTAGATCTTCGCGGGGCCCCGAAAGGAGGTCCTGGTACTGATCCCTGGAGAGCTTCGGGTCGAGGTTTACGATGCTCTCAACGTCTTTGACGCCGGGCCTGTCCTCGAGCCAACGGCTCATGTCGTACATCTCGCCTATCCGCTCTCTGGTGAGCGGCGATCCTTGCTGGTAGTCGAGCAGTACCACCATCGGGTAGGCGCTGCTGTCGGGGAACTGGCGGTCCAGGATCTCCTCTCCCCGGCGCGACTCCGTGTCCTTGGGCAGTGTATCCCCCCCTGAGAGCCCAAGCCGGATGCCTAAGAATGGCGAGCCGAGGAGCAGGAGGAACGCGACCACGGGCAACAGCGTGAGCCAGGGATGGGCCATGACGGATCTCGCTACTCTGTGCCAGAGGCCGCTGCCCGTGGCGGTTCTCTCCGGGTGGACGAAAGGCAGGCGCAAGAAGTCGACGCGGGGGCCGAGGATCGCGAGTAGCGCTGGGAGGAAGGTCAGACCGTAGAGCACCGAGAAGGCGACCACGATCGAGCCTGCGAAGCCTATGGAGTTCAGGTCGGCCACGTCGAAGAAAAGGAAGCCCATGAATCCTATGGCGACCGTGAGCCCCGAGAAGAGGATCGCGCGTCCCGCAGTCGCCATCGTGCGCGCCAGTGCCTCTGGCACGGGACGGCGGCCAACCTCCTCGCGAAAGCGGCTGACGACGAAGAGCGAGTAATCTATGGCGACGCCGAGGCCTATCATGGTGACGATATTGGTCGCGTAGATCGAAACGTCCATAGCCCTGGCCAGAAGCAGGGTGCCGACAAAGCCGGCGGTGACGGCGAGCACGCCCACGCCGATGGGCAATCCGGCCGCGACGACGGAGCCGAAGACGAAGAGCAGCATTAAAAGCGCCAGGGGCAGCGAGACCACCTCCGCGCGCTTCAGGTCCGTCTCCGTAACGCTCTCGAAGTCTTCGTTGAGCGGGATCTCACCGGTCGCAACGACCTCCAGAGAGCCTGGCCGCACCTCCTGCCTGATGTCCGCGTAGGCGTCTTGCAGCTCGGCGAAGCTGCCCTCCTCGAGCTCGATGACCGCGAGGCTGTAGTGACCGTTTCGGGAGATCATGGCCTCGTCGGTGGCGCCGTTTTCGTAGGCGGTGCGGACGCTCGTTACCCGCTCGTCCTCTCGGAGCGGCTCCAGCGCGTGCTCCACCTGGTCGCGGAACGCCGGATCTGTGGCCTTCTCGTCCTCGCTGCCGAAGACGAGCATGAAGCCTGGCGGGGCCTTCGCCACCTCCTCGTCCAACAACTCGTCGACCCGGCCTGATTCGGTGCCCTCAGGAGCGGAGAACTCGCCCGTGCCCAACCGGCCCCCGTAGCCCATCGAGTAGACCACGGCCGCTATCGAGAGGATAGACGCGACGAGAACCAGCCACCGGAAACGATACACAAAGCGTCCCCAGGCGGCGAACATGTCTACCCTCCACTCGAAGCGGCGTGCGGAAAGATTGGACCGTCCCCACGCCGGGCTACAGGCATCAGGCTACAGACAACAGGTCTTGCGCGGGAGGGTTTCCTTGCTGAGGACACTCGTTCTCCCGTCTCATGGCCAGGCACTCGTGAAAAGCGCCATCAGATGATTGTAGTCCTCTTGCCGCCTCAGGGGACGGGATTCTCCACGAGCGCGCTCCCCCCGCCGCGGCGGAACGGTTCGGCCGCGGCCTGCACGGTTCCGTCTGGAAGGAAGGTGATGCCCATTGCGGCCCCGATCCCCATGCCACACATACTAGCTACCGCATACTGGGGCTTCAATGGCTCGCAGGCTGGAGCCTGTCCCGAGGGCCTTCACGGTGTCAAGAGGTTACGTGTTCGGGCTCACTCCTGCCTCTCCCACGCCTTCGTTCCTGGCCCGCCGCTGCAGGGCTCGGTAGACTTCCTGCGGCGTCCGAGGCTCGCTCAACCCGTCAGGACCTCCAGGGCGTCGGCCATAGGTCCCCCGGCCCTGAGTTGCCTTGCGAGACGCAGCAGGTCGCCGGGTGAGGCCCCCGGGCGTCTCAGGTAGCGACGGAGGGCCTCGTGGGCCACGTCGGTCCCTACCTGGCTCCTCAGACGCATGGCATCTACCACGCTCCGCTCCGGGGAGTAAACATAGATCTCCTCGCCAGAATCGAGTCGTACCTGCTCGCGCCCCAGGTGGAAGGTGTGAGCAGCGAAGACGTGGACGTACGTCGGAGGATAGTCTATCGAGGGTGGACGCGAGCCCCTGGGCACCGCCAGGTGGACCTCGGCGGGAATTTCATCGGTCAGATCCCAGAAGGAAAGGGCCGAGTTCAAACAGATGGCCCCTCGCGGACAGCGTCTGCTCACGGCGATCAGATCCAAGTACGGCGTAGCTTCGGCGTCCGCCAGGCGATAGAGACCGCGCGAAATCTCGACCAAAAAGCCTTCGTCGCGCAAAGCGTACAGGTCACGCCTATGAACACCCGCTTCTATCGCATCCTTGGTCCCGAGAACACCCCCGGAGCGTAGAGCTATGTCTTCGAGAAGATGACGTTTGTCCATACGGACAA
>JBPCIR010000065.1:0-9841 GCA_051006095.1 Rubrobacter sp.
GCCCGATGGATGTCGTCATGATCGCACGATAACGTATGTACGGGCGGTTTGCGTACGGGTGGTTCATGTAGGGGCGGTTCGCGAACCGCCCTCGGAACGTGCAGGGCGTTCGCGGTCCGCCACTACGCACCACCCCACATCATATGGCGCACCCCCTGCCCATCCAGCCGACCTGGACGGGCTTGCCTTCCTCGCAGATGACGGGTACCGTCCTGTTGCCGCCGGTGAGCTCCAGCATCCGCCCGCGGGCTTCGGGATCCTTCTCTACGTCGTACTCTACGAAGTCCACCCCGCGCCATTCCAGGTCCTCACGGGCGGCCTCGCTGTAGGGACAACCCGGCGTAGTGTAGAATTCTACCTGCACAGCATGATTCTAACAGGTGTCGAACGTGTGTCGGGGGAGGGTCGAAGGGATAGCGTGTTACGAGTCAACGCAGTTTGAGGAAGGTATGCGTGAGCACCGGGCGCGTCTGCTTGCCAGGAGAACCTTCATGTGCCCATCCCTTTGAAACGGACTGCCTGGTGAGAGACTAGCGTGACAGGCAGGCCAGCATGAGCGGCAGGTATGATCTTGTTGTCGTAGGGGGCGGGACGGCGGGTCTGGTCTCCGCGGCGGGAGCGGCGTCTCTCGGGGCCCGTACCGCGCTCGTTGAGCGCGACAAGCTCGGCGGCGACTGCCTGTACAGGGGTTGCGTGCCGACCAAGGCCCTGGTCAAGAGCGCCCGTGTCGCGCACCTGGTGCGCCACGCCGAAGAGTACGGCATCAGGAACGCCGGCCACGAGGTGAACTTCCCGGCCGTGATGGACCGTATGAACAGGGTTGTACAAAGGGTCGCCGAGCAAGACGACCCGGCCCGCTTCAGGAAGATGGGTGTGGATGTCTTTCTAGGCGATGAGGCTAGCTTCGTCTCGGCTGAGGAAGTCTCCGTGGACGGCCACTGGCTCGGTGCCCGCAGCGTCATCCTCGCCACCGGCTCCCACTCGGTTACGCCGCCAGTAGAGGGTCTTGAGGAAGTAGGATACCTAACCCACGTGGAGGCGCTCAAGCTCGAACGCTTGCCCCGCTCGATGATCGTCATAGGCTCCGGACCGATAGGCTGCGAGTTCGCCCAGATCTACGCGCGCTTCGGCTCGAAGGTAACGCTGCTCGACACGGTGAGTCTGCCCCTTCCGCAGGAGGACCCCGAGATCGGCGTCCTCGTCAGGGAGATACTGGTCTCGGACGGTGTCACGTTCCGTGGCGGCTACAAAGCCAAGGAGGCCAGGGTCGAATTCGGCGACACAGGTACGGTTGCAACCGGAAACAAAGGCCCAATCGCCCCTTTGAAGGTCATCACGGCCATCAACGAGCGGCGAGAGAAGATCGAGGTTCGGGCTGAGGAGATCTTGATCGCCGCCGGCCGCGCCCCCACGGCCGGGTCGCTGGCGCTCGAGAACGCGGGCGTGGAGCTGGAGAAGTGCGGCCTCAAGGTGGACGGGCATCTGCGCACCACCGCCAGGAGCGTCTACGCTGCGGGCGACGTTACCGGTAAGTACTTCTTCACCCACGTGGCCGAGTACCAGGGCCGCGCCGCCCTGCGCAACGCCCTCTTCCCGGTAAAGACGAAGGCCGACCATCGCGTCGTCCCGTGGACCACCTTCACAGATCCCGAGGTCGCCCGAGTCGGGCTCACCGAGGAACAGGCCCGCGACGAGCACGCCAACGTGAAGGTCTACCGCCAGGATTTCTCCGGGATCGACAGGACCATCACCGACGGGGAGACGACCGGGTTCGTCAAGATAGTCACCGGCGGGCGAGGAAAGATCCTGGGAGGGCACATCATAGGTCCCCACGCGGGGAACCTGATCCACGAGATCGCCCTCGCGATGCAGAGGAACATCCCCGTACAGGCGCTCTCCACCATGATCCACGTCTACCCGACGCTCTCGCAGGCGAACCAGCGCGCCGCGGACAATTACTATCGCGAGAGGCTCTTCGCCGACCGGACCCGCCGGGTCTTCTCCGTTTTCTTCGGCGCACGGCGTTTGCTGGAACGAGGCCTGGCGGTCGACGATTCCCGCGGACGGCATTGATCTCTACGGGACGAGGGGAGGAGCAAACCCATGTTTGAGCGGCCGGGCGGGGAAGACACAAAGAAGAACGCCGGCAGGCTTATCGGCGTAGTTGTCGCCCTGCTCCTGGCTCTCCTGGTCGCCAGGGTTACCGGGGTGGCAGGGTACATCAGCCTCGACGGGCTGAACAGCTTGAGGGATTGGATCAACGGCTTCGGCGCGGGCGCTCCCGTGGTTTTCATCGCCATCTATGTCGTCGCGACCGTCGCGTTCTTGCCCGGCGCGCCTCTATCGCTTCTGGCCGGGCTTGTGTTCGGGGCGGTGTGGGGTACCCTGTGGACCGTCATCGGTGCGACGCTGGGGGCCACGCTGGCTTTCCTGATGGGCAGGTACGCAGCCCGCGGGCTCGTGGAGTCCTGGACCGCGAACAACGCGCGGATCAGGATACTGGACGAAGGGGTCGAGAAACACGGCTGGAGGATGTTGGTCATCACCCGGCTGGTGCCCGTGTTCCCCTTCAACCTGCAGAACTACGCCTACGGTCTCACCAGGATGGGGGTTGGCACCTACGTGCTCCTGACGGCAATCTGCATAGTGCCAGGGGTTATCGTGTACACGTTCGCGGGAGGCTCCCTGGCCAGTGCCAGGGAAGACCTGACCAGAACCTTCGCCTACCTGGGCGTGGCCGCGACAATCTTCGTGCTCATATCCCTGATCCCCGGCTGGTTGGGGAAGAGGCTCGGGCGGTAGGATGCTTGGCGCATGCGCAACGCCGGATGTGCAGCTGATCCATCCTATACTCTACTTCGTATTACGCACGAGCTTCTGGCCGCCTGTGTATCCGGGGAGGCTCGTGAAGCGTGGTTACGAGGAGATCGTGTTGTGAGACTTGGACCGTTGATGCTGGTCGCTCTGGCTGCCACATTGTTCGCGTCCGCCTGCGGCGGAGCCGGTACGGGCGGCACTGGTTCCTCCGGCGAGGACCGCCCGTTCTCGAAACTCGAAAAGGAAGCGCGCGGCACGACGGTGAACATCTCCATGTACGGTGGAGACGAGGCGATCAACGCGTACGTGGATGACTACGTGAAGCCCCAGCTCGAGAAGAAGTACGACATCACCCTCGAGCGCACGCCCCTCTCAGACACCGCCGACGCCGTGAACAAGCTCCTCGACGAAAAGACCGCAGGCAAGGAAAGGGGCACCATTGACCTCGTCTGGATCAACGGCGAGAACTTCGCCACAGGCGCCAACGCGGGCCTCTGGTTCGGTTCCTGGGCAGAGGAGCTCCCCAACGCGAAGTACGTAGACTGGAACGACCAATCCATCAGCAGGGACTTCGGCTACCCGGTAGAGGGTCGCGAGGCCCCCTGGGGCAGGGTGCAGTTCGTCATGATCTACGACGCGGCGAAGGTCGACGACCCACCGAAGAACACGGAAGAGTTGCTCGCGTGGGCAGGGGAGCATCCCGGACGCTTCGCCTACCCTGCGCCACCGGATTTCACCGGCAACGCTTTTGTCGAGCAAATGCTCTACGGAGTGACGGGTGAGACCAAGCCCTTCCAGAACCCGTTTGATCAGATGACCTTTGATGCCGCCTCGTCGAAGACCTACGATTACCTCAACGAGCTCGAACCAGACCTCTGGCGAGAAGGCGAGACCTACCCCGAATCCTCCACGAAGCTGGACGAGCTCTACCAGAACGGCGAGGTCTGGCTGGATATGAGCTACAACCCGCAGCTCGCGCAGCGCCAGATAAACAAGGGCCTCTTCCCCGAGAGCACCCGCACTTACGTCTTCGAGAACGGCACCCTGAACAACACACACTACGTCGCGATCCCGTCCAATGCACCCAATAAGGCAGGCGCCCAGGTAGTGGCGAACTTTCTGGAGAGCCCGGAGGCCCAGATCGCGAAGCAAGACCCGGGCGGCTGGGGCGACCTGACGGCCCTTGACATCGAGAAATTGCCGAAGGACGCCAAAGAGAAGCTCGCCGAGCCCCAGGGAGCGGCCACCCTTCCCACCGCGGTGTTGCAGAATAACCGGCTGCCGGAGGCGCGCTCGAAGTGGTTACTCGAGCTTGAAGACGGCTGGCAAGAGAACGTACTGAAGAACTAGCACTTGGGCGGCCGTGTCAAGATAGCGCTGCTCCTCGCCCCGGCGCTCGTGGTGATCGGGGTCCTCTTCGCCGGGGGCCTCCTCGCCGCCCTGGTTCAGTCTCTGGGATACCTTCCGGCCATCGGGATGGCGGAGGTAAATCTCGACGCTTACCGCGAGGTTCTGACGGGCGAGGACTTTCTCGACTCGCTGTTCCTGACCGTGTACGTCGCAGGCGCATCCACCTCGGCCGCGACGGTGCTCGCGGTGCTGGCCGCGATGGCGCTGCGGCGGAGCAGCGGGCGCCTGGCCGCGCTCGTTTTCCAGTTGCCGATCACGATCCCGCACCTCGTCGCGGCGGTCGGCATCGCGCTCGTCATCTCCCAGACGGGCCTCGGAGCCCGTCTCGCGGTGACGCTCGGTCTGATCGGGGAACCGAAAGACTTCCCCGTCCTGCTCTACGACCGCTACTCGATAGGCATCATCGTCACCTACGTCTGGAAGGAGACGCCCTTTATCGCACTCGTGGTGCTCGCGTCCCTGCGCGGCGTCGCGGCGGACCTGGAGGATGTGGCGCGTACGCTCGGGGCGGGTTCCTGGCAGAGGTTCTGGTACGTGGTCTTTCCCGTAATCTCACCTGGCATCGTCGCCGCGAGCCTCATAGTCTTCTCCTTTACCTTCGGCGCGTTCGAGGTCCCTTACCTGCTCGGCAAGACCTACCCGACGATCCTGCCCGTCATGGCCTACAACGAGTACCGTGACATAGACCTCTCCGCGCGCCCGGTCGCGATGGCCATAAACATCGTCATCGCCGCCGTAACCGCCGCCTTCGCCGCCGCGTACCTGCGTCTCGCCAGGGACCTCGGCCGTGGCTAGAAAACGCGGCAACTTCGGTCTCGTGCTAGTAGCAGCGCTCGTGGCGTTGCCGTTCCTCCCGCTCATCCTCTGGACCTTCGCCGGGGAGTGGCGTTTCCCCGATCTCCTGCCGGCGGAGTGGTCGCTGCGCGGCGTGCGATACCTCCTGGATCCCGGCAGCGGCGTCCTCTTGGCGACGCTGACGAGCCTTCTCATAGGGGCGTCGGTGGCGCTCGCTTCGGTCGCGGTCGGGGTGCCGGCGGGGATGGCCCTAGGCGGCTACGAGTGGCGGTTCAAGGGGATTGTGATCTTCTTTATCCTCCTCCCAATCCTCGTCCCGCCGCTCGCCTCGACGATGGGCATTCACCTGACCTTTATCCGGCTCGGGCTGACGGACACGGTGTTCGGGGTCTTCCTGGTCCATCTGGTGCCGACCGTGCCGTACACCGCCATCATCATGACCAGCATCTTCGTCGAGCGGACCGGAGAGCTGGAAGAAGTGGCGAGGACGCTCGGGGCTAGCCCGTGGCAGACTTTTCTACACGTGACGCTACCGCAGATCGCGCCGGGTGTCGCGGTGGCTGGATTGTTCGCGTTCCTGATCTCGTGGGGCCAGTACATCCTGACGCTCCTGATCGGGGGCGGTAACATCGTCACCTTCCCGATGCTCCTGTTCTCCGCCGCCTCGGGCAACGACCCGGTTATTACCTCCGCACTGGCGCTGGCCTTCGCGCTACCGGCGATACTCGCGCTCATCATCGCTCTTCGCTACCTGAAGCCGGGCGAAGCGGATGATGGACGCGGCCTTTTGGGACTGGGCAAAGTCTCGTGAGTGGCCTGTAGCCCGGCGGTTAGCTTTGCCTGAGAATCCGCCAGCCGTCCCGTAGGCGTTGGGCCGAGGACACGAAGACCATGCCGGCGAATACCCAGGCTATGGGGGAGACGTGGTCGGGAAAGACGAGGAAGAGCACCCCCGCCACGATTGTCTCGAACCCCTCAGTAAGCGAGCGGCGGAAGTGGAGACCCCGCTCGGTCAGGCGCTCCTTCTTCAGCCGCTCCAGGATGCCGGAGAGGGTCAGAAATACGGTGCCGTTCAGGTAGTAGGCGAAGAAGAGCACTACCAGAGCTAGACGAGCGTCCGGATGCTGGATGGCGAGGGCGAGGAGGAGACCACCGTACATAAAGAAGTCCGCCACGATGTCGACGAACGCGCCGAGCTCGGAAGCCTCCTTCCGAAGGCGGGCCACCTCCCCGTCGATGCCGTCGAATAGCCGGTTGAGGAGCCAGAGAACGAGCGCCGCGGTGTTGAGGCCTAAGGCTGTCGTCACCAGGCAGAGCGCGCCGATACCAAGGCTCACCCAGGTAAGAGCATCGCCCGTTACGCCTCTCTCCGAAAGGATGCGGGCGGGCAGCTTGTACAGCGGCTTGACGCTCCTGCGGAGTTCTTCGTCGAGCATTCTTCGATCATAGCAGCGCAGAGATGATGTTACCTTTATGCCTGGCACGGTGGTTCCGGCGAGAAGGAATGGACGAGGGTTTGAGAACAAAGATGCGGCCATACTCTGATCCAGGATCGAAGCGGGAGGTTAGGTTGCGGTCTCGAAAGCGGGCGGCGTAACTTTGCGGGCTATCCAATGAAGTTCGGCCCAAAGACCATAAGATGGGTCAGGTTCGCGCTGGGTCTGGTGGTCCTGGCTGCCTTCGGCCTGGCATATCTTCTCTCTGACGGTTTTCGAGCCGAGGTCGACCGGGCCGTGACGATCCTGGGACGCGGAGACGTCGCGGGCCTCAGGGACTACATTCTCTCGTTCGGGGCCTGGGCGCCGATCGTGTCGGCGCTGCTGATGGTCTTACAGGCTCTCGTGGCGCCGCTTCCGGCCTTCGTCCTGACGTTCGCCAACGGCCTGGCCTTCGGTACCTTCTGGGGAGGGATGTTGAGCCTTGTGAGCGCATCCCTGGCGGCTGCGGTTAGCTTCTGGATCGCACGCTCTCTGGGGCGGGGACCGGTCGAGGCCCTCGTCGGGCGCGAGCATCTGGGCGCCGCGGATCGCTGGTTCCTGCGCTGGGGCGCATACGCGATCCTGGTCGCGCGCCTTGTTCCCTTGGTCTCCTTCGACATCATCTCCTACGCCGCCGGCCTCACCCGCATGGGGTTCTGGCGGTTCATGCTCGCGACGGCCGTCGGAATGACCCCTGCGACGTTCATCTACGCCTATCTCGGAGGAAAGGCGCCGCAGTACGTCCAGGTCTTGGTGGTAGTGTTCGGCGTCGTAATCGCGGGATCGGTCGTGGCCGCCCTCCTGCGAAGAAGGAGGCAGGGAAAGCAAATACCCTTGGTCGAGAAGGAAGATGCTTTCGAAGCGGGCGAAGATGACTCTGGTGCCTAATCTACTGGGTGGACGATGCGGAAGATGGGCTCGCCCTCCCGCGGGCCGCGCTGGAGCAGTGGGACAGACCGCAACGGCAGAGCGCATGCGGCCAGGCGCTTTGGTGTCTCGCCCGGGGGAGGGTACGTGAGCGCCGGCCTGGAGTTGAGAAACCTCTCGCATCGCTACCCGCAGGTCTCCTCCCCGGCGCTCTCGCAGCTCTCCGTCGAAGTGGACCCGGGAGAACTCGTCGCCTTCCTGGGGCCCTCGGGCTGCGGAAAGACTACGGTGCTGAAGATCATAGCCGGCCTACTGCGTCCTATGTCTGGTGACGTTCTGGTAGACGGGGACTCGGTGCTCACCGTGCCCCCGGAGGAGCGGGGAGCCGCGATGGTCTTCCAGAAGGCTCTGCTCTTCCCGCATATGAGCGTCGCCGCAAACATCGGCTTCGGACTCAGGATGCGAAACGTAAGGAGGGATCAAGTCGACCGCAGGATCGACACCGCGCTCCGGCGGGTAAGGATGGAGGGCTTCGAGGATCGCCGTCCCGACGAACTCTCCGGCGGGCAGCAGCAGCGGGTGGCGCTGGCACGCGCCCTCGTCACCGAGCCGCGCTTGCTTCTCCTGGACGAACCCCTGAGCGCGCTCGACGCCAGCCTCAGGGAGGAGATGCGGGAGCTGGTGCGTGACGTGCAGGAGCAAGGAGGTTACACCACCGTATTCGTCACGCACGACCAGGAGGAGGCCGTGATCCTCGCCGACCGCATCGCCCTCCTCTTCGACGGCAAGCTACAGATGTATGATGAGCCGCAGGCCTTCTACGACCGGCCCGCGAACCGGCGAATCGCCGAGTTCTTCGGCGCCACCAACTTTATACACGGACGGGCCAGAGACGGTGCGGTCGAGACGCCGCTGGGTAGCCTGAACGTCGCGGGAGCAGTCCCGCCCGGTGACGTTACCCTCACGATCCGTCCCGAGGCCGTACGTTTCGGAGAGGGAGAGAACTGCTTCTCCGCCCGGATCAGCCGCGTGATGTACCTCGGCACCAGGATACGTTGCGGCCTTGATGCGAACGGCCTCAACCTCAGGGTGGCCGTGTCGCCCGATGCGAGGGTGCGTGAGGGGGAGCAGGTTACCATCCGGCTACCCGCGGAGTCTCTGTGGGCGCTTGGAGACTAGAGACTCACAGAGAGCTACAACCCGTAAAGGTTCGGTCATGCCGGCGGTCTCTTGACCGATCTATCCGGAAGGAGCGTCCGTCGTCTTTTCCGGCCTACGATTCTCTTGAGGAGCAGCCACGAGATGATCAGCAGCATGAGCCCGTGGCTGACGATAAAGAACTCCCGACCGTAGTAAAGGGGATTGTAGTAGGAGACAGGGCTGGACCACTCCCAGTCCCAGATGGGCCAGAGAAGGGGCCTGGTGTCGTCGATGTGGGTGAGGAAATCGGCGATGGTATGCCCGAACCAGCCCAGTAGGAACCACAGCAGTATCCGGCGCCGGTCGCGCCTCCCCAGCCCGAAGACCCAGTATACGAGCAGCAGCGCTACCACAGGCATGGCCGAGTGGAGCGCGCTACCCGTGGCTCCGAAAGGACCGTGGAAGTAGATCTCGTCCAGCAGCTCCTCTGAGTGCATGGAGCTCCATCCCTCCCACAGGTACGCTGTGCCCACGTAGTAGGCGGTCCCTGCGAAGGAAGGGAGATCCGGTACCGTAGCCCCCGCGGCGCCGGCAATGCCCGCGGCTCGCCCCGCCTTGACGCCATGCTTCGCGAGGGCCCAGGTGAAGAACGCATGCGAGTACGTTTCCATACAGGAAGTCTAACCGCTCGTAGGCTCGGAGTGGTTAGACCTCCACCGCCCAGCCGCTCGACATTCGTTCCGGGCGTCCAGGCTACCGGCGCCGGAAGAGGCAACGTCGACCCCAGGCTGCTGCACTAACTTCGCGGGGGGCCGCGAACCTGGCGAAGGCCCAGGTCAGTATCGCGTGGGAGTAGGTGCGCACACGACAGAGTCTAATCGCTCCAGCCGGTTCGCGAAGGGCGCTTTGAGCCGAAGTGGATCGAACAACCAACGTTCTCCGTGGTTTGGTTCTGCGCATTCGGTCGTATATATTTCGGTCGTGATCTCTACCACCTCTCGATCCTCGTTTGCGCGGGAGTAGTAGGTGCGCACGCGCGGAAATCGTATCGTTCTCGCCGGGGGCGGCCACGCGCATCTGTACTCCCTAGCGCGGACCGGAGATCTCGTCCGGCGGGGTCTCGACGTCACCCTCGTGGATCTGTCGCCTCACCTGTACTACTCGGGGATGGCGACGGGTGTGATCTCCGGCGCCTACGCTCCCGAGGAGCATCGTATCGATATCCGCCGGCTCGTTGAGGAGGGGGGAGGTAGTTTCGTCGAGGGCCGGATAACGGAGATTCGCACAGAGAACAGAGAGTTCGTCCTCGAAGACGGCTCTACGGTCCCTTACGA
>JBPCIR010000066.1:0-6670 GCA_051006095.1 Rubrobacter sp.
CTCCGAAAGAGCTTAACAGAAGCCTTGGGTAATGGTATATTCATCCCTCCAGGGGCGATTAGCTCAGCGGGAGAGCGCTGCCTTCACACGGCAGAGGTCGCTGGTTCGAGCCCAGCATCGCCCACTCATAAAAGTGGCGTTTTGCAGGTACAACGTAAACCAACGGCGGAGGTAATGGACGTTTGCCAGCTTCTTGTGCACGAACGCAGGGAGATGCCTGCAACGCTGAGATCCTGGCATTCGGCCCCAGCCACTAAAGGTATCGACGAACCAGTTTCCGGTACCGAAGGTACTCTTCCCCGAACGCCCCCTCCAGCGTGCGCTCTTCTTGAAGAACCTCCCGGTGGATGGCCCCAGCCACGACTGGAAGTGATGCGACCATCCATGCGTTTCGCGTGACAAGCGCGGCTCCGAGGTAGAGCACGGTCCAACCCATATACATCGGGTTGCGACTGATAGCGTAGGGCCCGCTGTAAATGAGTGTGTAGGGCCGCTCCAAGTCGACACCGGAGGCGGATCGCATCGCCAATGCTGAGATCCCAACACCAGCTCCCACAAGGGCCAATCCAGCAGCGCTGTTGAGCCAGCTTCTCCTAGGGAGTCTCCATGGGCGAGCAAAGTGTAGCACTGCGCTCATGAGAAACCCGAGCATGTGAGGCTCAGGTAGCGGGATATTGTTCCATCTCCACGAAGATGAGCTTCTGCCTGTCGGTTCGCCTCGTCCGACCATCGTTGCGCCTCTCCTCGATGCTAGGAGTACTTGACGAGAGCCTAGCAGAGGCGCCTGTATTCATCTGACAGATCACCGGGCCTGCTGCCGCCCTCTATCTCGAGGGTCCGGTCGGAGCCGCCGTCAGCGAGAAGTTTGTCGCGGCCGACACCGCCATACAGCAGATCGCCCGAGCCCACAGAACTCACGAAATCCTAGCCAGTCAGAGCGCGGATCTCGTTCGGAGCCTTGTTGCCCTCGATCGAGTCGACTTCGTCGGTGCCGATGCAGGAAGCAGCACCCGCCGTACAATAAACGGTGGCTGCCCAAGCCACCCCGCTGCCCATGACCAACGCCCCCACTATCGTCGTCAGCAGGAGAATCGCTCTCCTGCTCATCTCATTTCTCCTTTCCCTCTCTGTGTATATCTGGCAACTTCATCATCAAGAGACGGATTCGTCGCAAGAATGTACCTGTAGCACGCCAGCTTTTCGGGTCGGGAGTCCTGGCTAGCAGTCGCTCACGAGCGTCGGCGGCTCCCCGTTCAAGATTCAGCCCCTCCGGTCCGCGCCTGATCGGGTGCCTCATGGGGTCATGCTCCTGCCAACACACGCGATGTCGGTCGGTCGTTCGGTTCGCGCGCGGCGATGTGCCTCGCTATGTGCTCGGCGATGTACTCGGCGTCCCTTCCGACGCCGCCGACCAGCGACGAGGACGCCGCGGAGAGGAAGAACAGCCCGACGAAGTACAGGCCAGGCTCGGATTCCACGATGCCGCGGTCGTGCGCCGGGACTCCGTCCTCGGCGAAGACCGGAAGCTCGATCCAGGCGAAGTCCGGCACGAACCCGGTGCACCAGATCACGTTCGCGACCTCGAGGTCCCATCCATCGTCGAGCACCGGCAGGCCGCCCCGCGCACCCGTCGTCCTCGGCACTCGCTCGATTGCGGCGGCTGTGATGTCCTTTGACCTGACTCGGGCGAGCGGGAGGCCTCGAGAATGGAGCTTCTGCCGAACCATCCGCCCTATCGGCGTCTTCACGGTCAGCACGTGCGAGAACATGAACCAGATCACCGGCATAAGTAGCCGATCCCACCTGCTTCCGGGGCGGGTAGGTTCCTGGCCTGGGTGCCTCCCCGACAGCCAGGTCCGGTGGTCCCTTGACACCTCCAGGGCGATCTCGGCCCCCGAGTTGGCGGCGCCTACGACGAGAACGCCGCCCTCCTGCAGCTGTGAAGGATCCCGGTATTCGCTGGAATGCAGCTGGACGATGTTCGGATCTAGCTCGGAGGCGAAGGCGGGGATCCTGGGACTCTGGTACGCACCCGCTGCCACTACGACGTGGTCGGCCTCGAACCGGCGGTCCCCGGCCGCCACGACGTAGCGGTCCGCCTCCCTGGAGAGCCCGTCCACGCGGACGCCGGTTTGAACAGGGAGATCGAATCTGGCCGTGTAGGCCTCCAGGTAGCCGGCCATTTCATCTTTGGTGGGGAACGACCAGGCCGGCGCGGGAAATGGCCAGCCCGGCAGCCCGTCGTAGCGCGCGGGGGTGAACAGCTTCAACGAGTTCCACCGCTTGCGCCAGGAGTCCCCGATCCGTTCGTTGGCGTCCAGGATCACGAAGGGCATGCCCCTCTTTGCCAGATGATAGCCGACCGAGAGGCCTGCCTGGCCGCCGCCAATGATCACGGTCTCGAAGTACTCTGAGCCGGCGGCGGTCCGTCGGTTGCGCTCTTCAACGTTACTCTGTCTGTTCAACTTCTCCTCCTTGCTGGCTCTCTCTGACTCCGGTGTGATTTCCTGTAACCTGCAATTCCCCGAAAGACACGCGAAAATCCGGTGATGGATGAGGTAGCACAGTTCCTCGCCAGGCGCGGATGCGGCCAGAATGACTGCAACGGTTTCTCCACAGAGCGCCGTCCGGCGTGATGAGGACGGCCGTTACGGTCTCTGCGTCGCCCCAACCGAATACCTCTCCAGCCTGTTTACGTGCCTCTGACTTCATCGATCCTCAGGCCGGTCGCAGACGTAGTTCTGAGAAGGGTCGTAGTCCCGCCCGTCTATCTCCCCAAGCCGGGGGCCGTACAGGTGCACCGAGATGGCCGGAACTTCACTCGGGTTACCCACCCGATGAATGCCCCTCTCATACGGAAACACGGTTGAGATCCCATTTTCCCTTCTCCACCGGAACCCCCAGAGCTTCTTCAAGCGAGCATAGTCGGGAACGGAGCCATCGTCGGCACGCTCGTAGCGTTCTTCCAGGACAGATCCCACGACGCAACAGAAGGCTCCCCATGAGGAATGGTCGTGGATCCCGGTCTCCGAACCCGGAGGCCAAACGAAGACCTGTAGCGAGTAGGAGAAGCCGCGGTCATCGCGACGATAACCTACATACCAGTCCTCAGCCCGTCCTGCTTCTTCCAAAAGGGGAAAGACCTGCGAGTCAAGAAAGTCGTAATCGCCTGCCAAGCGGGTCAGGACGGGAACGGCCTCTCGCAAGCCCAACTCCGGAGGAAGAACGTAGGAGTTACGAGTGTTTAGCGTGATCGTCATCTCCACCCTTTCGCTCGCTTCTGCTGTGCAGTCACAAGATACGAGCTGGCGAGGAAGTGACGCATCGGGGGTACCACCCAATTTCCGCTACATAGCGGCGTGGGTAGTTCTACCCATAAGAGTGCTCAGATGAGGTGGCGCTGGTACGCGTGGGCCGTGGCCGCAGCACGCGATGACACGCCCAGTTTGGTGAAGATGTTGCTCACGTGCCGGTCCACCGTCCTCTCGCTGAGAACCAGTCCGGCAGCGATGGCTTTGTTTGTATCCCCGACGGCGACTAGGCGCAGCACCTGCAACTCACGCGGCGTCAGCCCATGATCATCGACGGACGGGGCGCGCAGGGTAAGCAATTCGACTCGGGTGAGGTCCGGAGCTGCTTCCAACTGTGCAAAGGTGCCACGGGACGCTTCCAGCTCCATCGCGGCTGTGTCGTCGTCACCGAGGGCACGGCAAGCCAGCCCTAATAGCATGCGCACACGTGCGACCTCGTACGGTATCTCGAGCTCCTGCCATACCTGCCACGCGCGCCGCAGCGCGGGCAAAGCGGCACGCGGGTTGCCTTCGGCTAGGTCGACCTCTCCCTTGGTCTGCGCAACCATCGCCACCAGCATGTCGCTCTCGTAGTGCCCCGAGATCTCCTCGAGCTCGCGGCAGGCGCCTCGCGCCTCCTCGGCATCGCCCACGGCAAGCATGATCTCGACATAAGCGGGTAACAGCTTCGCGCGTTTCAGGGGCTCAGTGGTCTCTCCCACTACCCGGCGGATCGCAGCGGCCGCTGCGTCGTCGTTCCCCTGCGCCAGCCGCAACAGGGCCAGACCCGGCTGCGGCTCCCGCCCGTACCGGGACGCGAGCCGGTACGCTTTCTCAGCCGCGGAGAATCTCCCCTGCAGGCGATGAACCTCTCCTTGTCGATAGTAGGCCTGGGCGGCCGCCGACCGATCGTTTCCCTGCTCGCAACGCTCACCGGCACGCTGCGCCTCCTCCAGCGCATCCCGCCACGCACCGTGCAGTTCCATTATCTCGGCGCGATGCACCAGGCATGTGCCGGTGAAGCTAACCATGTCGGGCTGCTCATCGCACCACCGCGTCAGGGCGGCGGTCCATTCCTGGGCGCGGCGCAGTGCATACACCTCCTGACAGCCCGAAATCACGCTGCAATAGACAATACCGGTGACGATGGGCGACAGTTCCCCCGCGGTCACCGCGACCATGACCTCGTCCAGCAGACCGAGACCTTTCTCGACCCTCCCTTGATGGATCAGGGCGCAGCCCTGCTCGTGTACGGCGAGGGCTAGCAAATCTGCATCGCCGAAGCGCTGGCCGATCTCGGCAGCCTCGGCCGCGGTAGCGTAAGCGGCTGCCCAGTCACCCATGGCCTCATGCCGCAGCATAACCGGCACTAGCAGGTAGCCTCGCTCGACGCAGTCGCCTCCCTCGCGTTCGACCAGCCGCTGTGCGCGCCCGAGCCAGCCGGTAGCGCGGCCCATCTCTCCTCGGAGTGCGAGATTCATACCCACCCAGAACGCGCAGCGCACAGCCCGCATCGCTTCGCCGGCATCCAAGTGGGCGTGATGAGCACGCTCCAGGAAGCGCAGGCACTCGTCATCGTGGCCGATCATGGAAGCGGAAGTTGCGAGCAGCTCGAGGTCCTCCGCTTCCAGCGGAGCCACCCGATCGGCTTGTGAGAGCGACGTGTAGGCTCCTATCCACGCCCGCTTCGAGTAGGACTCACGGCCCCGTCTGAGTTCGTCGGCGGCATCCACTACAGCTACTCCCACCGGTCCGGTGGAGCGGAGATCAGAGTGAGGCGGTGCAAGTAGAGGATATTCTTCAGCCGATCGAACAGGCGCCCGAAACAGACAACCTCCTCGACCAACAGGGGACGGTGCAACTTGGTCCGCACAGTGAAGCCGCCCCCTGGGGAGATCGTCGCGTTGGTATCATACTCTTTGCGGCGTAGGTTCTCCATGACGCCCTCAGAGGACCTCCTATCCTTCGACGCCAATTATATCTTATGTATCAATTGTGGGGCACTGGGGTTGCTCTGAACGTGTTAGGAGAAGAGCTGGCACTAAGAGCTAGGTAGCGGTTTACCTCCGTAGTAACCGATCGTACGCGGGTCAAGCCGGCACGTAGAGACAGAACGAGAGTGCCTCTAACATAGAGCAGTTCATGCACTCACTTCCTTTCTTCTCAGCGATTATGGCCGGCTGAGGCTCATCGGGATCGAATCGTGAGCTGCTGATTGTTCTTGGACTGCTTGAGGCGCTATGATGCCTATGCGCAGGATAGACTTAGCACTTAATCTACAAGCTCATAGAAAGCAGGAAAACATGAGCGAGCTGTCGGAGATGAAGTGCACCGCCTGCCGGGGCGACGAACCTACGCTAACCAACGCCGAAATGGCGGAGCTGCGCCCGCAGATCCCCGAGTGGGAAGTAGTGCAGCGGGAAGGCATCAAACGTCTGGAGCGCGTATTCAGGTTCCGTAACTTTGCTCGAGCGCTGGCTTTCACCAATAGAGTAGGCGAGCAGGCCGAAGATGAGGGCCACCACCCTGCGCTGTTGACAGAGTGGGGCAAGGTAACGGTCACCTGGTGGACGCACAAGATCGGTGGTCTGCACCGAAACGACTTCATCATGGCGGCGAGAACGGATGAACTCTCTGAAGGACGGATTTAGCCACGTCTGTATCCCAGAGGAGCTCCTACCTGTTCGCTGGCTTGGGGACACGTCCGTTGACGATGGAACTAGGCCTCTACACGTTCGCCGACGTCGGTACCGAGAAGAACAGGTTGTTTGCTTTCCAGTTCGAGGGCGGCAAGGAGGTACCCGGAATAGCTGAGGTGCTGGCGCACATGGACCGCTCTGTGCATCCAGTAGCGGTCCTCAACTGGTTCGTGCTTCCCAACCCGGATCTGTACCTCGACGAAGAAGAAACGGGACCCGTCTCCCCAAGGCACTGGCTGCTCTCAGGCAGCGACCCGGAGTTTCTAGCCCGCCTGGTGGAGGAACTCTAGAACGGCTACAGGCTCAGGAATTCTCTGGGAACAGATTCGGATCGGCAGGCGATGTGTGTCAACTTCATGGGTCAACCAATGCGAAATGGGCTGTGAGAGTACGAGATGTCCACAACGGTGGAGTCGGGCTGCTTGCCCAAGCGCTCTTCGAATCTCTCGCCGTGGGTCATCGGGGTTTGGCTCCCAAGAGTCGTATCAGGGCGGCAATGGTGCCCTTCTTCGAGAGGATCGAGACTCCAAGGAACTTCTGGAGCTCATCCGCTTCGAAGACTATGACGTTGCCTTTCGTGCCGCTGCCGTAGAGGTAGTCGGGCACGTCCCTGCGCAGCTTGGCGACCGTGCCGTGTATGTCCTCGGAGCGGAAGACGATCTTGTCTCCCCTCCTGCTCCA
>JBPCIR010000067.1:0-8730 GCA_051006095.1 Rubrobacter sp.
GCGGCGCCCGCGTCGGCGGCCCCGAGCGCCATCCTGTAGTCGAAGTGGATGTCGGCGATCAGGGGCACCGGAGAACGCCAGACTACTTCCCTGAAACCTTTCAGAGCCTTGGAGCCGTTGACCGAGACGCGCACGAGGTCTGCTCCAGCGGCGTTGAGGTCGTATACCTGCTGCACCGTCGACTCGACATCGTAGGTCATGGTATTCGTCATCGACTGCACGGCCACCTGGGCGCCGCCGCCAATCGGCACGTCGCCGACCTTTATCTGCCGGCTCGTAACCGGGCGTTCGCGCAGTGCTGCCTCTGTCATCTCACTCCCATACGTTTCGGACACCCTATCTTAATCCGGGATGAACGGCTGTCCAGTGAAGATTTTACTCAGGTCGGCGTAGGTGGCGAAGAGGAAGAGGGCGAGGACCAGAACGATGCCGAAAGCAGCGATCTTGCCCATCGTCTGCTCGCTGACGGGCCTACCGAGCACCTTCTCCGCCGCTATAAAGAAGAGGTGCCCGCCGTCGAGAGGTAGGACCGGGAGCAGGTTGAACAATGCCAGGTTCAGGCTGATCAGGGCCAGAAGCGGCAGGAAGAACCCCTGGTTGACGGCGGTACTGCCGACCGAGGCGATGCCGACAGGACCGGTCACGTTCTGGTACAGATCCTTCTCGCCGGTTACCAGCTGCCCGACGAAAGTCCCTAGCTTCAGTGTGATCTCTCCGCACCGCTTCGCAGCCAGGCCGAAGGATTTCACCGGCCCGTACGTGGTCGTTTCCACCTCCGGCCGCACACCCACGAGCGCCCGGTCTCTGTCCTGCGGATCTGCCCCCAACCGCCCCTCGAAGGTCTTCTGTGAACCGTCGCGCACCACGGTGACGCTCACCTTCTCACCGGGCTCACGGCCAGACATCTGGCGTTCGAAACCGCCCCAGGCCTTTATCTTCTCGCCACCGAGCCCGACGATCCTGTCGCCTGGCCTGATCCCGACCTCCTGCGCCATCGAACCTGGTTCGACAGACCTTACGACAGGGTTAACGCCCGTGATCACACCCTGGAACATGTAGATACCAGCGAGTATGACGACGGCGGCAATGATGTTGGCCACTGGACCTGCCACTATGATGAGGGCCCTTCGCCACGCCGCTTTGGAGTAATATGTGCCTTCTCCCTCCTCCCCGTCTCCCATCCCTGCCATCCTGGCGAACCCTCCCAGGAGTATTATGCGGAAAGAATAGACGGTCTTGCCGATCCTCTTTTTCACGAGCGCCGGTCCGAAGCCGACGGCGAACTCGGGTACTCTTACTCCAAGGGCTTTGGCCGTGAGCATGTGCCCGAGCTCGTGGATGACTATGAGGCAGATCAGGCCGAGCAGCGCGACGATAACGGTCATCGCGAGTCTCCGTCCGTGCGCCTTCTGGCCTCATCGCGCGCCCATTCGTCCACGGCTACTATGGCCTCCATGCTCTGCATCTTCCCGAAGTCAGGCACCACCTCGAGGACCTCCTCGATCACATCCGCTATGTGGAGGAATCTTATCCTGCCGTCAAGGAAGGCCTCGACGGCGACCTCGTTGGCCGCGTTGAGCGCAACGGGATAGGCGCCCCCTGCGCGACCGGCTTCCACGGCGAGCGGGAGGCACCTGAAGACGTCGTCGCGCGGCTCCTCGAAGCTCCAACTGACGCCGTCGAAGGGCACAGGATCGGCCCCAACGTCGATCCTCTCGCGGTAGAAGAGGCCGAAGGCTATGGGCAGCCTCATGTCAGGCAACGCAGCGTGCAGCACGACCGAGCCATCCTCGAAGAGCGCGCCCCCATGTACCACCGACTGGCGGTGCACGACGACCCGCACGTCGTCAAAAGGAACTCCGAAGAGGTGGTGCGCCTCTATAACCTCGAGCCCCTTGTTCATCATGGTGGCCGAGTCTATGGTGATCTTCCTCCCCATCTGCCACGTGGGGTGCCTGAGCGCATCCTCAGGCCCGGCCTCGACGATCCTCGCCTTCTCGAACGTGTAGAAAGGTCCTCCCGACGCCGTCAACAAGATCCCCTCTATCTCCTCCTGACGCCTCCCCTCAAGACACTGGAAGATCGCCGAATGCTCGGAATCTACCGGTATTATGCGGTTATTCGTGGCGAGACCCATTACCCACTCGCCCCCTGCGACGAGCGACTCTTTGTTCGCGAGGGCGACTCGGTTACCGGCCTGCAGGGCGCCGACGGTGGCGGCGAGGCCGGCGAAGCCGACTATGCCGTTGAGGACGACGTCCGATGGCGCGCCGGCCAGCCGGCCGGCGGAGCCGGGACCGGCGATCACCTCGGGGGTGAGGCCTTGGAGTGGGCCTGCGTCCCCGGATTCCAGGGCTACGTACTCAGGGCCGAACTCTGTCGCCTGGAGGGCGAGTGCTCGTGCGTCGCTACCCGCTGAGAGGCCGACGAGTTCGAAGCGGTCGGGGTATCTGCGGACGACGTCGAGGGCCTGCCGGCCGATACTGCCCGTCGAGCCGAGGATCGTGAGGCGGCGTTTCATCAGGGTGTTGGGTCCAATCTCATACGAGTAGGGAGATATAGTATACCGTCGGGGCCGTAAACAGCAGGCTGTCCACCCTGTCGAGGACGCCGCCGTGGCCTGGGAGGAAGTTCCCGAGATCCTTCACATCGAGGATACGCTTCAGGGACGATTCGAAGAGGTCTCCGCACTGGCTCGAGACAGAGACGCCGGCGCCTATGACCAGAGCCTTGGCGAAGGTAAAGTCGAGGAACTGCAGAGCGAGGGGAGCGACGATCACAACGGTCAATAGAAGCCCGCCAGCGCTACCCTCGACGGTCTTGTTCGGGCTCAGGCTAGGGAACAACAAGTTATGCCCGAAGAGGCGGCCGGCGAAGTACGCCCCCGAGTCGGAGACCCATGGCCCAACCACGGCAATGAGGATGAGGACGACGCCGTATTGGGAGCGAGGAAACAGCCCCAGGTGCGCCAGCGGGACGCCGACCCACAGCGACATGAGGAGGACGGCCAGAACCGCCCGTAGGGTTCTAGTCTCAGGCCTTGCGGAGAGCCACATCAGGGCCCAGGGAAGGCCGGCCACCGCACCCGCGAGCACACCCGTCTGATGGTAAGGGATCGAGAGGAGGAGCGGGAGCGCGCCGGCGCCAAGAGCCGCGACGAAGGGCAGCGGCTCCAGGGCCCGAGAGAGCTCGTAGGCAGCCCCTGCTATGACTACCAGGAGAACGGAGATCATGGCCCACTTGCCAAGGGCTATGCTGGCGAGCACGATCGGCGCGAGCACCAGGGCGGTCGCTGCTCTCCACAGGAGCATTGGGTTCCTAGACGCCGCCCCGGCGCCTGGACCGGGACCCGAAAGACTCGAGGGCGCGCAAGAACTCCTCGGGGGAGAAGTCGGGCCACAGTGTCTCCGTCACGTAGAACTCGGCGTAGGCTATCTGCCAGAGCAAGAAGTTCGAGACGCGAAGCTCGCCGCTGGTCCGGATCACCAGGTCGACCTCGGGTACGTCGGGGGCGTAGAGGTAGCGGGCGAAGGTGACCTCATCGATGTCCTCGGGAGAGAGACCGTCTGCGATTATCCGGCGGGTGGCGTCCACGATCTCCGCGCGTCCCCCGTAGTCGAGCGCGATGTAGACGTCGAGGGTGTCGTTGCCCGAGGTTAGGTCTTCGGCCTCCTCCAGCGCTTCGAGCACCGAGGCCGGCAGGTGTTGTCTTCTGCCCAGAAAACGGAGCCTGGCCCCGCGCTCGTTCAACTCGGGCACCTTCTCGCGGGCCGTGTCCAGAAAGAGCTTCATGAGCGTCTTTACCTCTCTCTCAGGACGCGCCCAGTTCTCCGTCGAGAAGGCATAGAGGGTGAGCGTCTTCACCCCGGCGCGGCCCGCCGTCTCCAGCAGTGGCGTAAGCACCGAGACACCGGCCCTGTGGCCGGCGGCGCGCGGGAGCCAGCGTCTCTTCGCCCAGCGCCCGTTGCCGTCCATGATGATGGCGACGTGACGCGGGGTCCGCTCTGGGTCGAGGACGCGCTGCTCGGGAGAGTCTGTGGGGAGTCGTATCTCGGCGGGTTCCAGCAGTCAGACCTCCGAGAGCTCTGCTTCCTTGTCGGCGAGGGCAGCCTCGACCCTCTCGACATAGCCGTCGGTGAGCTTCTGTAGCTCGTCCTCGGCCCTGTGCTCGTCGTCCTGGGAGATCTCGCCTTCCTTGCGCAACTCGTGCAGGTCCCTCATCTCGTCGCGACGCACGTTCCTGACGGAGACCCTCCCCTCTTCGGCCATGCCACGGGCCATACGGACCAGGTCGCGGCGGCGCTCCTCCGTCAGTTCGGGTATAGGTAGCCTTAGTATCTTGCCGTCGTTCTGCGGGTTGAGGCCGATATCTGCGTCCCTTATGGCCCGCTCGATGTCCTTTAGGGAGTTCGGGTCGAAGGGGGTGACAGTGAGGAGCCGCGCCTCGGGCGCGCCGATGTTCGCGACGCTCCTGAGGGCCATCCTCGTCCCGTAGAGATCGACCTCGATCCTGTCCAGGAGCGATGGGTTCGCCCTGCCCGTGCGTATCGTGGCGAAATTGCTCTTCACCGACTCGACCGCCCCGCCCATCCTGCGCTCGGCCGCCGTGAGATCTATAACGTCAGACATCTCAGCCTCCTCCGCCTCCGTTCGCCGTTCCCCACACCAGCGACCCCACCTCTTCCCCCTGCAGGATGCGGCGCAGGTTGCCTTCTTTGAGTATATCGAAAACGACTATGGGCAAATTCTCGCCGCTACAAAGCGTGGCCGCCGTATGATCCATGACAGCGAGGTTGTTGGAGAGCAGGTCCATATAGTCGAGCCGCGGCAGGCGCACCGCGTCGGGGTACCTCAGCGGGTCCTTGTCGTAGACGCCGTCGACCCGGTTCTTCGCCATAAGAAGGGCGTCGGCCCCGATCTCGAGCGCCCGCAAAGCACCGCCTGTGTCGGTCGTGAAGAAGGGGTTGCCGGTCCCGCCGCCGAAGATGACGACCCTGCCCTTCTCCAGGTGGCGTATGGCCCTCCGACGGATGTAGGGCTCGGCGACCTCCTGGATCTCGATGGCCGTCTGAACCCGCGTCTCGATGCCGCGTCTTTCGAGGGCGGCCTGCAGCGCCATCGCGTTGATGACGGTCCCTAGCATGGACATGTAGTCGGCGGTCGCGCCCTCTATGCCGAGCTCGTCGGCGACCTGCGAGCCCCGGAAGATATTGCCGCCACCCACGACGACGGCCAGCTCTGCCCCAGCTTCGACCGCTTCGAGCACACCCTGCGCCGTCGAATCGAGGCTGCCAGGGTCGATCCCATAGCCGCCGTCGCCAGCGAGGCTCTCCCCCGAGAGCTTCAAGACGACGCGCTTGACGGGGCCAAGCTCCGAGAGCCCGGCCCCTTCGATCTCACCCGTAAGTTTGGTGGACTCGTCCAAGACCGCAACTAGAGCTCGTAGTGGACGAAGCGCCGAATCACGACGTTCTCGCCGACCTTCTGGATCGTCTCCTGGAGGAGGTCCCCCACCGTCTTGTCCGTCTCCTTGACGTAGGGTTGCGTGGTAAGGGCCTGATCGGCGACCCACTTTCTCATCCTGCCCTCGACGATCTGCTGTGAGATGTTCTCGGGCTTACCCATCTCGGCGACCTGCCTCTCGACAACCTCCCGCTCTTCCTCCAGCGCCCCGGCGGGGATGTCCTCAGGCGAGACGCACATCGGCCGCATGGAGGCCACGTGCAAGGCCACGTTGCGGGCGAACTCCTTGAACTCGGGCGTGCGCGCCACGAAGTCCGTCTCGCAGTTGACCTCGACGAGCACGCCTACCCGCCCGTTGAAGTGCACGTAAGCCTCGATGAGGCCCTCGGTCGCAGCCCGCCCGCTCTTCTTTGCGGCAAGGGCCTGGCCTCTCTCTCTCAGGACCTTCCTGGCGCCCTCGACGTCCCCGTCGGACTCCTCGAGCGCCCGCTTTACGTCCATCATCCCAGCGGCAGTCTCCTCCCGGAGCTGCTTGATCTTCTCTATCGTACTAGCCAAAGTTCCTACTTCTCCTCAGTCTCTTCGTTCTCCTCGTCCGACGCCTGCTCTTCGACAAGCTCGGACTCTTCTGTATCGGGTTCTTCTGCCTCGAGCTCTGCAGCCACCTCGGGTTCGACGGCCTCCACATCGATGGCCGCTGCATCCACGATCTCAGTCTCGTCCTCCGCTGTCGCCTCCGGCTCCGCTATGACCTCGGACTCGACCACGACTGCGGGCTCGTCCGCGGAATCGACCTCAGGCGCTGCTTCGGGTTCTGCCGGGACTTCTGGCTCGTCAGCCGCCGGTGGCGCGGCGCTGATCCCGTTCGGCGTCTCGGTTGAGCCGTCGGGGGCCCCTGTCTGCAGGATCTCGGCGTCCACCTGGGACTCTTCTATCACGGGCGGCACAGGGCGTTCCTCGGCCCGCACTTCCTCGCCCCTTCCGGCGATGATCGCATCGGCTATGAGCCTGGAGATCAGGCTTATCGACCGTATCGCATCGTCGTTGCCAGGGATCACGTAGTCGACGACCTCGGGGTCACAGTTGGTATCCGTGAGGGCGAGGACAGGGATCTTGAGCCTGTTCGCTTCTTTGACCAAAAGCTCTTCGCGCTTCGGGTCTACGACGAAGACCGCGCCGGGGAGGCGCTCCATCTCTGTTATGCCGGCGAAGTTGCGCCTGAGCTTCTGGTACTCCCTGTTGAGGGCGAACCAGTCTTTGCCCGTCCTATCCTCTTCGGGCGTCTGATCGACCCTCACCGCCAGGTCCTTGAAGTACTGGATGCGCGGCTGGATCGTCTGGAAGTTGGTCAGCATGCCGCCGATGTAGCGCTCCGCGACGAAGGGCTGGCCACTCCTGATGGCCTCCTCGGCCAGCGGGATCTGGGCCTGCTTCTTCGTCCCTACGAATAGGACCTCGCGGTTCGCCTCAGCGACGCCGCGGACAAAGCTCAAAGCCTGCTCCAACAGCGTAAGCGTCTGATCCAGGTCGATAATATGGACCCCGGCCCGCTGGGCGAAGATGTAGCGCTTCATCTTGGGGTTCCACCGCTTGGCCTGGTGCCCGAAATGGACGCCGGCCTCGAGCAGTTCTCGAATTCCTACACGCTCGGTTGTGCTCTGCAAGATCTCTACCTCTCTTTAAGGTGGTTGGTATCCTCCGCCCGCGCCTCGCAATCCACCTTTCGATCTCCCGGCGGACCACCACCCGGGCCCTGAGGACCCCGCGGCGGGCGTGCGTAATCGCGGACGGGGCCCGAAAGCATCGCCTCGTCCGACTCGCAGATGTTAGCACAAGGGGGTTTAAGCTTCTAGCTCTCCTAGGTTCTCTCGGAGAGACGGCTCTCCTCGGCCAGGCTTTGCCTGAGCCGCTCGAGCGCGCTGTGGAGTATCTGCGAGATGCGACCTTCGGTCAGGTGTAGGACTCTGCCGATCTCCTTTAGGGTAAGGCCTTCGTAGTAGTAGAAGGTGGTGACCACCCGCTGCTGCTCGCCGAGGCCCTCTATTGCCCTCTCCAGCCGCGTGCGGACCTCGGCCACCTCCGCAGCGGACGCTGGGTCTGTCGCCGCGTGGTCCCCGATGAGGTCGTGAAGTCCGGCGCCAGGGGAGGCCTGGCATTCCAGGCGTGCTTCGAGCGACCTCACCTGCGCCCGCGCGTACTGATCGAGGAACGACCGGTGCTCGGCGACACTGATACCGAGGCGTCCTACCAACTCAGACTCCGTCGGTGGGCGACCCAGCTCCTGCACGAGCCCGTCCCTGGTACGTTCTGTCTGGTGCGCCCTAAGGCGGGTGCGGCGGGAGAGCGGATCCAACTTCCTGAGTTCGTCGAGGATGGACCACCGAATCTTGGAGATCGCGTAAGACTCGAACTTGGTGCGGCGGTCCGGATCGTAGGTCTCCACGGCGTTCAGGAGCCCGAAGAGCCCGGCCGCGACGACGTCCTCCTGATCCAACGGTCCGGCCATGCGACCCGAGATCCTGCCGGCCACGTACTTCACGAGCGGAGAGTAGTTGACCACGAGCCTGTCTCTGAGTCCCCTGGCCTCGCGTTCGGCCTGCCGGCGTTCCTCACTCGACATATCTGTTTCGGCCAGGCGCTTGCTGACCCGGAAATAGTGCGACCACAGCGAACGGAGCGTACGCCGCTTCAAGGGACGGCCCTCCTCACGTACGATCCGACACCGTCGCAGCTCACGAACCCTTTCAGCTCAAGCAAGGCGAGCGCGGTGAGCACCTCGGGCATCTCGACGCCGCTGCGCTTGGCGACCGCGTCCACGCCCCTCGGTTCGAAGCCGACTCCACCGAGCACGGCAGCCTCCGTATCCTCGAGACCGGAGGGCAAGGGCGTCGCATCTCCGGAAGCCCCTCCGGCCGCGGGAACTCTACTCTCCCGCGCCACGGTTTCGACGAACTCCGGGATGTCCCACAGAACGCCCGCGCCGTCGGAGAGCAGCCCGTTCGAGCCCCGGCACTCGCGCACGCCTGGAGGGCCAGGCACGGCCCATACATCCCGTCCGGCGTCGATGGCGTGGCGGGCTGTTATGAGTGCCCCGCTGTGCTCGGGCGCCTCGACGACCACGATGGTTCCAGCGAGTCCGGCGATGATGCGGTTTCTGGCGGGGAAGCGCCACGCCAGCGGCGCCTCGCCGAGGGAGTACTCGGAGACCAGTGCCCCGTGCCGCCTGACCGACTCGAAGAGGCTCCTGTTGCGCCTCGGGTAGACGAC
>JBPCIR010000068.1:0-7011 GCA_051006095.1 Rubrobacter sp.
CCTCGGAGAGAAGAGACAGGGTCAGGCTGGTCGACGCTCCCTTCGTCGAAGGGGCCTTCGCGGCCGGGGTCATGGCTTCGACCGGGGCGGACGCTGAGGAGTGTATAGAGGCGGCGATGGAGGCCCGTACGGAGCCTAAGCTGCAGGAGGGGTAGGGGGTTTAACAGGGTGGTGCGAGGGTACATTCTCCGTGTGGATCGCATGAGATCTAGTAGGAGGTCATAGAGCATGGAGACCAATCGCGGCAGCGAGGGCATCCTTTCCGAAGAGATGGCGGAGAAGCGCGAGACCATCGTCGAGCTTCTGAAGACGGCCTACTTTATGGAGCTAGAGACTGTCATGAACTACGTCTCCAACTCCGTAAACCCCGACGGCGTCCGCGCCCAGGAGGTCAAGGAGAGCGTAGAGGAAGACATTCAGGAAGAGCTTGCCCACGCCCAGCAGTTTGCGGCCCGCATCAAGGAGCTCTACGGTGTCGTGCCTGGCTCGATGGACTTCAAGGCTACGCAGGACATGCTGCAGCCGGCCGATGACCAGGTAGACGTAGTACACGTCATAAAGGGTGTCATAGACGCGGAAGACGGCGCAATCAGGCACTACACGCGCATCGTGGAGGAGACCGAGGAGGCCGACCCAGTCACGCAGGACATGGTCATAGATGTCCTGCGCGACGAGCAGGGGCACAGGCGCCTGTTCGAGAGTTTCCTGCGCGAGTATGAAGCGGAGGGCCTGGCGTAGAGCGAGCGTTCAGGAAACGCTACACCGAGAGGCTCGGCAACGAAGGTCGGGCCTTTTTTCATGCTGCGGGATTTGTGCGGACACCCGGCTGCGGTATAATCCGCCGGTAACGGGATGGACGAACCTCACGCCAAACACCACCGACGAAAACCCCGCGGCCAGAACGCCGGTGGGCACGCGTAGAAGTGCCGGAGCCCTTTCTATCCTGGTTTAATCTCTTTCTGGCCCTCGTTCTGGTGGGCCTGAACGCTTTCTTCGTGGCGGCCGAGTTCGCGCTGGTGCGCGTTCGCGAGTCGCGCATCGTGCAGCTCGAGCAGGAAGGCAGCGCGCGGGCCGCCGTCGTACGCGAGACGCTGCGCGACCTCGACTCCTATCTCTCCGTCTGCCAGGTTGGAATTACAGTGGCCTCCCTGGCGCTCGGTTGGGTCGGCGAGCCAGCCGTTTCCCACCTCATCCGGCCATTGCTCGAGGCCGTAGGAATTACGAACGAGCGGATAGTCACGATCATCGCCGTCGTCCTCGGTTTCTCGGCCATAACCTATGCACACCTCGTCTTCGGGGAGCAGGCGCCCAAGTACTTCTCCATTCAGAAGGCCGAGAGGGTGTCGCTTTGGATCAGCCGCCCTTTGATCCTGTTCAGGCTCCTCTTGAGTCCGGTGGTCTGGGTGGTGAACGCGTCGACCAACTTCGTCTTGAGGCCCTGGGGCATCAGGCTAGGGGAGGAGATGGAGGCCCACTCCGAGGAGGAGCTAAGGATCATGATCTCCTCCTCGACCGCCTCTGGTGTGCTCGAACCCGAGGAGCGCGACTACCTGAACAACGTCTTCAAATTCGGTGACAGGGTGGCCCGCGAGATCATGGTCCCAAGGCCAGATATCGAGGCGATCGCGAGCGACGCCCCGCTCCCCGAACTGGTCGACGCCGCCGTCTACGGACGCTATACGCGCTACCCCGTCTACGAGAAAGACCTCGACCACATCCTGGGCGCCGCCCACGTCAAGGACCTGTTCAGGGCCGCCCGCGGGAGTCCCGAGGATTTCGACATTAGGTCCATCCTCAGGGAGTGTCTGGTCGTACCCGAGAACAAGCGCATCGAGGAGATCCTCAAGGAGTTCCAGACCCGTACGCTTCAGATGGCCATAGTCATCGACGAGTGGGGGAGCGTCGAGGGGCTCATCACCATAGAGGACATCGTCGAGGAGCTAGTCGGTGAGATCCAGGACGAGTTCGACGAGGACGAACCAGCCATCGAGCAGATCAGCGACCACCTCTACGCCGTCGACGGCCGCATCCCCATAATCGACGTGAACGAGCGTTTCGAGCTCGACCTGCCCCACGAGGATTTCGACACCATAGGCGGCTACATCCTGGGCTCGCTTGGACGCCCCCCAGAGACCGGCGACACCGTCGAGGCCGACGGCGCCACCATTCAGGTAAAAAGCGTCGACGGCCCCCGCGTCTCGATGCTCACCCTCCAACGGAACTAGGATTCTTAGGGAGAAGTTCGACACTCTTTTTGGGAATGACAGATCACGGGACCGAGCGCGGCCGCCCCTCTCGCCCAAGCACGCATCGCCCCTCGCGACCCGGAGACCGCAGACGTTCTTGACAACCGGTTGTTCAACAACTATCTTGAATTTATGAATGACCAAAGGGCTTTCAAGGATGGGCTTTTCGAGCAGTTCGCGCGGGTGGGGAGGGCGCTCGCCAACCCGCACCGTCTGGAGCTGATCGACCTGCTCGCGCAAGGAGAGAGGAGTGTTGAGGACCTCGCGCGGGAGGCGGGCATGTCGGTGGCGAACACCAGCCGACACCTGCAGGAGCTGAGGTCCGCGCGGCTGGTCGAGGTGAAGAGGGAGGGGCATTACGGTTACTACCGACTCGCTGACGAGGGCGTGTACGGAGTGTGGAAGGCGGTGCGCGAGCTCGGGGAGGCGCGCCTCGCGGAGATAGACCGCCTCGTCGGCATGTACCTGACCGACAGGGATTCTATGGAGGCGGTGTGCGCGGAGGAGCTGCTCGCGAAGACGCGCGATGAGGGCGTGGTCGTGTTGGACGTGCGTCCGGAGAAGGAGTACCGGGCCGGGCACATCCCCGGTGCGAACTCCGTCCCAATAGAGAAGCTTGAGGCTTACCTGGAGGAGATCCCGGAAGACCGGGAGGTCGTCGCCTACTGCCGCGGCCCCTACTGCGTGTTCTCCGACGAGGCGGTGAAGCTACTAGAAGCCCGCGGATACCGGGCGAGCCGCCTCACGGAAGGGTTCTCCGAGTGGCGGGCCGCCGGGCTGCCGGTGGAGAGCTAAGGAGGGCGGTATGGACCGAGAGAGCATAGACGCGAAGACGCTCAGGGAGTGGCTGGAGAGCGGCGAGAAGGTGACAGTTTTGGACGTACGCCATGCGGGGGAGCACGCCGAGTGGTCCGTCCCCGACAGCGTCAACTTCGACGCCTACGACGGGCTCAAGTCCAGGGACCCCAGAGCGATGGAAGGACTGGAGATACCCGAAGGCTGTCCGGTGGTCACCGTTTGCGGCGCCGGCAGGAGTAGCGCTCTCGCCGCAGAGCAGCTACGGCGCCAGGGCTACGGGGCCCTCACCCTGGAGGGGGGCATGAAGGCCTGGAGCCTCGCCTGGAACACGGCGGACGTGCCCCTGCCAGGTACGAGGGCCGAGGTGATGCAGGTGCGCCGCACCGGGAAGGGCTGACTCTCCTACGTCGTCGGGTCCGACGGCGAGGCCACCGTAATAGACGCCGCTCTGGAACCGGAGGTCTACGTCCGGTTGGCCGAGCGTCGCGGCTGGCGGGTAACCCACGTGCTCGACACGCACGTCCACGCCGACCACCTCTCCCGCTCCAGAATGCTCGCCGAAGTGGCCGGGGCGGAGATCCACATGCCTGAAGGAGCGCCGGTTTCCTACCCGTTCTCTCCGCTCAACGAAGGGGGCGAGGTACGGATCGGCTCTGCGAGGCTTGAAGCCATCCGGACCTCCGGGCATACGCCCGAGAGCACGAGCTACCTGCTCGACGGGTGGGCTCTCTTCACCGGCGACACGCTCTTCCTCTCCGCGGTCGGTCGCCCTGACCTGGAGTCCAGCCCGGAGGGTAGCCGGGGAAAGGCGCGCTCTCTTCACGCTTCCCTGCGCCGCGTGCTGGGGCTGGACGGAGGGGTACTCGTGCTGCCAGGACACACCAGCGAACCCGTCCCCTTCGACGGGAAGCCCTTAGCCGCGGCCCTCTCTGAGGTACGGGAGAGCGTGCCGCTTTTGAGCGAGGATGAGGAGGCTTTCGTCAATAAGCTCGCAGGGAACGTTTCTCCTCCGCCAGAGAACTACGAGCGCATCGTGAGTTTGAACAGGGCCGGAGCATGGCCGGAGGGCGATCCTGCGGAGCTGGAGTCCGGCGCCAACCGCTGCGCTGCGGGCTAGAGTCCCGTGACCTCCGAACGGGCGTCCTCGGCCCCTACCGTCCGCCTGGGGCTCAAGGAAAACTGGCGACAGTTCGCGCTGCTGGTGCTGGTGAACGCCTTCGTGGGCGGGATGGTGGGCCTGGAGCGTACAGTGGTGCCGTTGATAGGTTCGGAGCAGTTCGGGCTGGTCTTGAGGACGGCCATCTTCTCGTTCATCGTCACCTTCGGAGTCGTCAAGGCTTTCTCCAACCTCTTCGCCGGAGGCCTCGCCGACCGCTTCGGCAGGAAGAAGGTGCTGGTGGCGGGCTGGGTCGTGGGGGTGCCGGTACCGTTCATGATCATGTACGCCCCTTCGTGGGAGTGGATCGTCGCCGCCAACGCCCTGCTTGGCATCAACCAGGGCCTCGCGTGGTCCATGACCGTCATCATGAAGATTGACCTGGTGGGACCGCGCGGGCGGGGCCTGGCGGTGGGCCTCAACGAGTTCGCCGGCTACCTCGCCGTTGGCCTCACCGCTCTCGCAACCGGCTACCTTGCGGCGGCCTACGGCCTGAGACCCGAGCCCTTCTACCTCGGGGTAGGCTACGCCGTGCTAGGACTCCTGGTCTCGGTCTTCCTCGTCCGGGACACGCGGGAGCACGTAAAGCTGGAGATGGAGGAGCACCCGCCAGAGCAGAACCCATTGAGCTTCCGGGAGGTGTTCGCGAAGACCACCTACGGAGACCGCAACCTCTTCGCCGCCTCCCAGGCGGGGCTCGTCAACAACCTGAATGACGGCATGAGCTGGGGGGTGTTCCCCCTGTTTTTCGCGAGCTACGGCCTCGGCGTGGGACGCATAGGCATCCTCAAAGCCGTCTACCCGGCGGTCTGGGGGACCTTGCAGGTCGTGACCGGACCCTTGAGCGACCGATGGGGGCGCAAGGGTCTGATCGTGGCTGGTATGTGGGTCCAGGCGGCTGGGATCTTCATCACCGTGGCTACCAGGAGCTTCGGGTGGTGGCTGCTCGGGAGCGCCCTACTGGGCCTTGGCACGGCGATGGTGTACCCGTCCCTCATCGCAGCCGTCTCGGACGCCTCGCACCCCTCCTGGCGGGCACGCTCGTTGAGCGTCTACCGCTTCTGGCGGGACCTGGGCTATGCTGTGGGTGCCCTCTCCGCGGGCGTCGTAGCCGACCTCTTCGGGCTCTCGTGGGCGATCGGCTCCGTGGCAGCGTTGACGTTCGTGTCTGGCGCGTTGGTGGCTGGTCTGTTCCATGAGGCGCCGGAGGGCCACGCGGTGATGAAGAGCTGATCTCTCGGACTAGCGAAAGGGCGTGGAACATGGAAGCCAAAGACGTGAAGGCATTTTTCGAGCGGGTGGCGGGCGACTGGGACACCATGAGGCTCGCCTACTACGACGAGCGCGTGATCGAGAAGATGGCCGAGGTCTCCAGAGTAGGCGTGAATTCCGAGGTCGCCGACGTCGGCACCGGGACCGGCTTCGTCGCCGCCGGTATCTCCCCGCGGGTCAAACGGGTCATCGGGATAGACAATGCCCCGGCGATGCTCGAGATGGCCAGGAGTAACCTCGGGGCCCTGAGCGCGTCGAAGGTGGACCTTATGGTCGGCGAGATCCTGCGACTGCCACTGGGGGACGGATCGGTCGATGCGGCGTTCGCCAATATGGTCCTCCACCACTCCGAGGACCCGACCGCGATGCTGCGGGAGATGGCCCGCGTCGTGAGGCCCGGTGGCACGGTCGTCATCACCGACGAGGTAGCGCACCCTTATGCCTGGATGCGCGAGGAGCACGCCGACGTCTGGCTAGGGTTCGATGAGCATCAGGTGGAGCGCTACTTCGCCGTAGCTGGTCTTGAAGGCCACGGCTACGAGCCGCTCGGGATGCAGTGATGCATCCGGTCCACGACCTCGGGCGAGGTCGCCGACATCGGCATCTTCGCCGCGTGGGGCACGGTCCCCCGCCGGTGATTCACCCCCTAGACTAGCACTCTAGCCCCTGGGCGGCGCCAGCATGACCACCACGCCCACCACGCAAATCGCCGCGCCGAACAGGTCCCACCTGTCCGGCCTGAACCCATCCACGACGACCCCCCATAGTAGCGCCAGCGCGATGAACACCCCGCCGTAGGCGGCGTACACCCGCCCGAACTCGGGGATGGGCTGCAGCGCGGCCACCACCCCGTAGGCTGCGAGGATCAGCGTCCCTATCAACGCCCAAGCGGGGGGCTTGTGCTCGCGCATCCAGCCCCACACGAGGTAGCCGCCGCTGATCTCGCACAGCCCCGCCAAAACGAACAACCCACCGACCATGAGCAGTCGTTCCATCCCCTACCTCCCGCGTCGCCCGCCTATGGGGTCGGAGTGCAGGCGATACGTAGGGCTTCGTCGGGTAGCATAATGCCGAGGGCAAGCGAGGAGGAGCGTGTCCGAAGAGAACAAGGCCATGGTGAGGTGCATGGTGGAGGCCATCAACGCGGGAAACGTAGAGGGCACCGTGGATGAACTGCTCGACCGTCGGGCAGCACGCCCGCACGGACGGGTTCACCTCGCTTGCGGTCGTGCTCGGCCCTGGGCGTGGCGGGCTTGGCGGGAGAGCCAGAAGGCGAAGAGCGCGAGCCCGATGGACGCAGAGTCCGACGCCATGTGCCCTGCATCTGCGATCAGCGCGAGCGAGCCGGTGAGCAGACCCCCCACGATCTCGGCGATCAGGAACGTCGTGGTCAGGACGAGCACTATACTAAGCGCGCGGACGTTCCCGCCCCCCTCGCTCACCCCGTGCGAATGCCCTTCGTGCGAATGTTCCTCTTGGGAGTGGCCCTCGTCGTGCGAGTGTTCCCCTTTGCGTTGCCCGACCTCATCCACCGTGTCC
>JBPCIR010000069.1:0-5904 GCA_051006095.1 Rubrobacter sp.
CCAAGTTCGAAGAATCAGGCGCGAGGCTCTGCGGCGGCCACTCGGTCCAGGACGAGGAGCCCAAGTACGGCCTTTCCGTGACGGGCTTCGTCGAAGCAGACAGGGTCGTGCGCAACGCCGGCGCCGAGCCAGGAGACGCCCTGGTCCTCACCAAACCCCTCGGCCTCGGCATCCTGACCACGGCGCTCAAACGGGACATCGTCTCCGAGGAGGAGATCGAAGTCGCCGTGCAGACGGCCTCCTTCCTCAACAAGGCCGCCAGCGACGCGATTCGTGAGGTCGGCGTCTCTGCGGCCACGGACGTAACGGGCTACGGCTTCCTCGGCCACCTGACGGAGATGCTCGAAGCGAGCGCCGTCGGAGCCGTCGTGCGCAGGGACGAGATTCCTGTCTGGGAGCGGGCCGTACCCCTGGCGAAGGCCGGCGTCTACCCTGGCGGGCTTGGGAGCAACAGGGAGTACCTGGAGGGCCGTGTGACGGCGGATGGAGTGGATCAGGATGACCTCCTCCCGCTCTACGACCCGCAGACTAGCGGAGGGTTGCTCATCGCGGTGGCCGAGTCCCGTGCTTCCGCGCTGGTCGGCGCGCTCGAGAAGCGTGGCGTAACGGGCGCTGTCGTCGGCGAGGTGGTCGAGCAGCCGGGGGTCAGGGTAACGAAGTAGCAGTCAGCCATCAGCCCCGGAGTCTGGTAACGTAACTGCCGGCCGGGAGACGTTCCTTCGCCCAAAGACGGAATGCCGCGCGCCCCACCATCCCCAGAGGGATGTTGAACCTGACGGCTGATACCTGAAAGCTCGAATGCAATCCATACTCAACACCGCGCTGCCTTTCTTCGCCCTGATCTTCTGCGGCTACGGCGCGGGCCGCCTGAAGCTCCTTGACGAGACGGCGGCCGCTGGGGTCAACACGTTCGTCTTCTACTTCGCGCTTCCAGCCTTCCTGTTCGGTCTGATGTCCTCCTCGCCAATAGGAGAGGTCGTCAACGGGCCGTTTATAGGAGCATACGTGACGGCGAGCCTCGCCGTTTTCACGCTGGCCGCGCTAGTCGGACGCTGGCTCTTCGGGATAGGACGCGCCGAGGCGGCGGTACAGGGGCTCGCGGCCGTGCTCGCGAACACGGGCTACATGGGGATACCGCTCATCTCCGCGGTCTTCGGTGGGGAGGCCGCCGTGCCAATAGTCGTCGGGCTCACCCTCGACGGGATACTGATGATCCCCCTCGGCATCATGATCATCGAGTCCTCCAAAGGCCGCGCGGAAGGCCTCACCCACACAGTTCTCACCACCTTCTCCGCCCTCGCTCGAAACCCCCTGATCGTCTCCATCTTCGCCGGCCTGGCCCTCTCCGCTACCGGCCTGAACCCGCCAGGACCAGTGACCAACTTCCTCGACCTACTCGGCGGTACTGCAGGACCCTGCGCCCTCTTCGCCCTCGGCGCAACGCTCGCAGGACGCCAGGTCGCAGGCGGCGCGGCCGAGGTCTCCTATATGACCATCATGAAGCTCGCACTCCACCCGGCAGTCCTCTTTCTTACGACCACCCTTCTCTTCGATGTCGATCCCCTCTGGGTAACTGCATCCCTGCTCGGCGCGGCGCTCCCGATCGCAGCAAACGTCTTTATCGTCGCCCGACAATACGACGTCTACGTAGCCCGTACCTCCAGCGCCATCCTCGTCTCGACGGCGGTCTCCATGATCTCCGTCTCGGCGTTATTGTTGGTTCTGCATTAGGGCGCATCGGTGCAAGGGCGGTCCGCGAACAGCCCCACATTTCGGAAGTTGCCGATCCGGGTAAGGAGTAATCTCGACCCCGGATACAGAGCGGGGTAGAAGTCTTTGGAGATGACAAATTCTGGAGATGGTGAGAATGGCATTCGAGAAAGGACGTTTGAAGGTCGTGGGCATGCGCGGCACTTCGCGTGAGGGCTCGACGAGCCTTGGCGGGGAGCCAGTAGGGGCCGTGGCTTGAGCGCCGAGGGAGCGGCGACGGAGCGCGTCGAGGTCTCGACCAGGCTCCTTCTCGGGGTTTTGATCTCGGCCGTCTTCGTCTCGGTGCTCAACAGCTCCATGGTCAACGTCGTGGTCCCCGTTATAGGGAGGGACTACGGCGTCACGGAGGCGCAGGTTGGGTGGGTGATCACCGGCTATCTGCTGACCTTCGCCGTCGGCATCCCACTCTACGGGCGCGCCGCAGACGTATTCAGCATCAGGCGCGCTTTTGCGGTAGGTCTCCTCGCGTTCGCCGCGGGGAGCCTTCTGTGCGTGTGGGCGCCGAGCCTCGGTATGCTCGTTCTCGGGCGGATCGTGCAGGGCGCTGGAGGGGCCGCGATACCGGCGCTCTCAGGCGTCTCCGTGGTGAAGATACTCCCTCCAGGCGAGCGGGGGGCGGCGCTCGGCCTCATCGTCTCCAGCGTTGGCATCGGGGCTGCTATAGGCCCCATTCTCGGCGGCGCCGTGGGGGCGATCGCAGGATGGCACTATCTGTTCGTAGGGACCTTCCTGTTGACGGTCGTCCTGATCCCGGCCGCACTCTACGTCCTCCCTGACGACAGCCCTGAGGAGGCGCGCGGTTTCGACCTGCCGGGCGGCATCCTGCTCGGGCTCGCGGCGGGACTGTTCTTGTTCGGGATCACACGCGGCCAGGTCTCAGGTTTCGGGTCGGCGGGCTCCTGGGGCAGCTTCGCCGGCTCGGCCCTGGCGGCGGCCGGCTTCGGGTGGCGCATAAAGAGAGCCGCCGAGCCCTTCGTCTCCCCCACGCTCTTCGAGAACAGGGCGTACGTCGCCGCTGTGGTAGTCGGGTACTTCTGCATGCTCGCCAACGTGTCTGCGCTCGTCTTCGTTCCGCTGCTCGTCTCCGAGGCCAACGGGCTCTCACCGGGGGAGGCCGGGCTCGTGCTCACACCTGGCGCGGTGGCGCTCGCGGTCATCTCCCCGCTGGCAGGACGGTGGTCGGACAGGATCGGGGTGCGCCCACTCATATTCGCCGGGCTGGTAACCATGCTGATCTCTGTACTCTCCATCTCGACCTTCGGGGCCGGGGCTACGCCCGTGGTCGTCTCGCTCGGCATGCTCGGCGTTGGAGCCGGGTTCGCCCTCGCCAACTCCCCCAACGTCAACGCCGCTGCCTCAGCCCTGGCGCCGGACGAGGTCGGCGCTGGACTCGGGATCTTCAACGGCGCATTCTTCCTCGGCGGAGGGACGGGACCGGCCGCGATCGGGGCGTTCCTCGCGGCCCGCAACGAGGCGGACGCCGGTGCGCTGAACCCGCTCTACGCACTCGACGCCGCCGCGTTCTCCGACGCTTTCCTCGTCCTTGCCCTGGCTCTTCTCATCTCACTCGTGGCGGCGCTGGGGCTGAGAAGCACGACTGCAAAGGAGACAACGTGAGCGACTACTTGGATACGTTCATCGACTGGCCTTCCGGGGACCACGCGGCAAGTCGAAGTCTTCCCTGACAAGGTCGTGCCAGGATAGAGGCCTTCCGTCCCGACCGTCAGGCGCTAACGGACCCTGACTACGAACCGACCCTGACGATGTAGTGACCGGTGACCGCCGTAGAATGGGATACCATAAGCCCGCATGGCAACAGAGAACCGTCAAGGCAGGGTCGCCCATGGCCACGGTGAGCCGGCGACCGTGATGGGCGCGTAGGGGATATCTGCTGGCCGTCGGGGAGACACCATCGGGGGCAGGGGCGCTCCGCAGGGCGCTCGCCTACCTCCGCTCCTACACCTGGGAGAGCGGTGCCGCTGTCCTGTCGCTGCTCCTGGTCTCGGGGGCGAACCTGGCGACGCCGCTACTCATCGGGCGCGCCATCGACGAGGGCATCGGCCCGCGGCGGCTCGGGGTGGTCTTCGTTGTTGTCGGGTGGCTGGTCGGGCTCGCGCTGGCACGGGGACTGTTCACGTTCTTGCAGGGGTATCTGGCAGAGCGGGCTTCGCAGGGGGTGGCGTATGACTTGCGGGACGCTCTCTTCGAGAGGATCGAACGTCTCTCGTTCTCATACTACGACAGGGTCCAGACAGGCCAGCTCGTCACCCGCCTGACCAGCGACGTGGAGCAGATCCGCACCTTCGCGGGCTCCGGCGTCGTCCAGCTCGCCAACGCCGTCGTCATGCTCATAGGCACGACGGCATTGTTACTCTACCTCGACTGGCGACTCGCCCTCGTCGCGCTTGCCATAGTTCCAATCATCGCCGTGTTGCTCGTTCGCTTCGTCGGCAGGATAAGGCCGCTCTTCAGGGAGGTCCAGCAGACCCTCGGACAGCTCAACACCGTACTGCAGGAGGACCTTCTTGGGGTGCGTGTGATCCGGGCCTTCGCCCGCGAAGACTACGAGACGACCCGCTACACATCGGTCAATGACGAGCTCCTGGACAAAAACCTCACCACCGTGCGGGTGTTCTCGAACAACTTCCCTTTCGTGTTTCTGTTCGCCAATTTCGGGACGCTCGCGATCATCTGGTTCGGCGGCTGGCAGGTTATAGGCGGCAGGCTCTCGATCGGTGAGCTCATCGCCTTCAACACCCTGCTCGGCTTCATGCTGTTCCCGATCCTCACGATAGGGTTCCTCTCGGCGAGCATCTCACGGGCAGGAGCCTCTTCCCAGAGGGTCTTCGATGTCCTCGACGCCCCCCTCGACGTGAAGGATGCCACCGACGCCTCCATCCTCCTCCCCATCTCCTGCAGGGTAGATTTCGACCAGGTCTCGTTCCGCTACCCTGGCAGCACGCGCGACATCCTGGACAGCGTGTCCTTTACAGCCAGGCCCGGGCAGACGGTCGCCATCCTCGGGACTACGGGCTCGGGGAAGTCCACGCTCGTCAACCTCATCCCGCGCTTCTACGACGTGACCAGAGGAGCCGTCAGGCTCGACGGCAACGACGTACGCGACGTGACGCTGTCGTCGCTCAGGTCCCAGATCGGGATCGTCCTACAGGAGACGCGTCTGTTCTCAGGCACCGTACGAGATAACGTGGCTTTCGGCAGACCCGACGCGACCGACGAGGAAGTCGTGGCGGCGGCCGAGGCGGCCCAGGCCGCTGAGTTCATCATGGGGCTCTCGGACGGCTACGACACAGTCATCGGCGAGCGGGGGATCGGGCTCTCTGGTGGACAGCGGCAGCGGATCGCCATAGCGCGGGCGCTCCTCATCGACCCGCGGCTACTGATCCTGGACGATAGCACCTCGGCCGTGGATGCCGAGACGGAGGCCGCGATCCAGGAGACCCTGGACCGGCTCATGCGCGAGAAGCACCGCACCGTCTTCGTCATCGCCCAGAGGGTCTCCACGGTGCGGGACGCGGACCTGATCCTGGTCCTCGACGAGGGCAGTATCGCAGCGAGCGGCACCCACGAGGAGCTCCTGCGCGAGAGCGAACTCTACAACGAGATCCTCGGCTCCCAACTGCTCTCACCCTCGGAATCAGCCGCATGAAAGGAGCACCGAGAATAACAGGGAGGTGGACCCACCGTCTGTCAGATCGAAGCGAGGAGTAAGCGTGAAGTTAGGGATAACCGGCGCCGAGAGGAGAGGACAATGAGCGAGACCACAGACCAGAGGACCGCAAGCGACCGTAACTCCTTCCTGCGCACCCTGCGCGCCGTCCGCTCGTTCCGTCCCGACCCGGTCCCTCGGGAGGTCGTGGTCGACATACTGGAGGTGGCCCGCTGGTCAGGGAGTGCGTCCAACAAACAGCCCTGGGAGATCCTGGTAGTCCGCGAGCGGGACACGCTGCGCTCGCTGTCCTCGGTCGAGGGCTACGCTCGGCACCTGGCAGGGGCACCGCTCGGGATAATCCTTGTCATGGCCGGCGATCGGGCCGAGCAGGAGACCTATGACGAAGGGCGTCTCGCCGAGCGGATCATGCTCGCAGCCCACGCGCACGGGGTCGGCTCGAGCAT
>JBPCIR010000070.1:0-9006 GCA_051006095.1 Rubrobacter sp.
AGGAAGCGCTTTACAGGCACGCCCGAGCACGTCATCAACTACTTCTTCTTCATCGCCGAAGAGGTGCGGGAGTACATGGCCAGCATGGGCTTCAGGAGCTTCGAGGAGATGATCGGACGCGCCGACAGGCTCAAGATGCGTGACGCCATCGACCACTGGAAGGCGCGCGGCGTAGATCTCTCGGCGTTGCTCCACAGGGTCGAGGCGCCCGAGGGAGAGTCGATACGACACTCCGAGGCCCAGGATCACGGCCTCGAGAATTCGCTGGATAACGAGTTGATCGAGAGGTGCACTCCGGCGCTCGAAAACGGGGAGGAGATCCGCTTCGAGCAACCCATAACGAACACCAAACGCACGGTCGGCGGGATGCTCTCGGGGGAGGTCGCCCGACGCTACGGCAACGACGGCCTGCCCGACGGAACGGTCCGAATAGACTTTCACGGTGTCGCTGGCCAGTCCTTCGGCGCTTGGCTCGCACGCGGCCTGACCTTCACCCTCGAAGGCACGACCAACGACTACGTCGGCAAGGGCCTCTCGGGCGGCAGGCTCGCCGTCTTCCCCTCCAGGCTCGCGGCCTACAAGCCGACCAGGAACGTAGTCATAGGCAACGTCGCGCTCTACGGCGCGACCGCTGGCGAGGCATACTTCCACGGCTTCGCGGGGGAGCGCTTCGCCGTCAGGAACTCGGGCGCCCACGCCGTGGTCGAGGGCGTAGGGGATCACGCCTGCGAGTACATGACGGGCGGGGTGGTCGTGGTGCTCGGCGAGACGGGGCGCAACTTCGCCGCCGGTATGAGCGGCGGCGTAGCGTTCGTCCTCGATGAAGCTGGGCGCTTCGAGACCCTGTGCAACACGGACATGGTCGGTCTTGAGGCCGTCGAGAGCGAGGAGGACATCGAGCTCCTGCACGATATGGTCGAGCAGCACCTGGAGTGGAGCGGGAGCGACCTTGCGCGGCGCGTGCTCGACGACTGGGACGAGGTCTTGCCAAGCTTCATCAAGGTGATGCCGCATGACCTCAGGCGGGTCTTGAAGGAGCGTCAGGAGGCCGAACTGGAGGTCGCGAGCTAGTGGGGGACCCGAAGGGCTTCCTCAAAATAGGACGCAAGCCGACCCCGAAGCGGACCGTCGAGGAGCGCGTCCAGGACTACCGCTACGTCTACGAGCCGATGCCTGATGAGGAGCTCAAGGGCCAGGCCTCGCGCTGCATGGACTGCGGCGTGCCTTTCTGCAACACCGGCTGCCCACTTGGAAACCTGATTCCCGACTGGAACGACCTCGTCTACCGCGAGCACTGGAAACAGGCCATAGACCGACTGCACCAGACCAACAACTTCCCCGAGTTCACGGGGATGCTCTGCCCCGCCCCGTGCGAGGCTGCGTGCGTCCTCGCCATCAACGACAGGCCCGTTACCATAAAAGAGATCGAACTCTCCATAATCAATAGGGCTTTCGAGGAGGGATGGGTCGTCCCAAGGCCAACACCGCCGGAGAAGCGTACAGGCAAAAAGGTCGCCATCGTCGGTAGCGGGCCTGCAGGGCTCGCTGCGGCCCAGCAGCTCAACTGGGCCGGGCACACGGCCGTCGTCTTCGAGAAAGACGATAGGGTCGGGGGTCTTCTAAGATACGGCATCCCCGACTACAAGATCGAAAAGTGGGTCGTCGACCGCCGCGTCGCCATCATGGAAGAGGAGGGCGTAGAGTTCCGCACCAGCGCCCACGTCGGCGAGGACCCGACCACCGAAGTCCTGGGGAGCGAGTTCGACGCCGTCGTCCTCGCTGTAGGCGCCCTGCAAGGACGCGACCTCGACGTGCCTGGCCGCGAACTCGGCGGCATCCACCTCGCGATGGACTACCTGGTGCAGCAGAATAGGAGGGTCGCCGGCCTCCCGACGAACGCAGAGGTCGAGATCTCCGCTGCAGGCAAGAACGTCGTCATCCTCGGCGGCGGTGACACGAGCGCGGACTGCCTGGGCAACTCTCACCGCGAAGGCTGCGCCTCCGTGAAGGTCCTGACCCACGGCCCGAAGCCACCCGATACCCCCGACGACCTCACCTGGCCCGACTGGCCCTTCATCCTGCACACCTACCCGGCCCACGAGGAGGGCGGCGCGCGCGGCTTCTCCGCCGCCGTCACAGGCTTCTCGGGTTCTAGCGGCCACGTAGAAAAGATGCACGCCGTAGAGACCGAGCGCACGAATGGCAAGACCTCGCCTATCGAGGGCACGGATTTCGAGATAGAGACGGATCTCGTGCTGCTCGCCGTCGGCTTCACGGGCCCCGTGCGCGACCGCTTTATGCAGGAGATGGATCTCGGCTACACCGAGACGGGCGCCATACATTCAGAGAACGGCTTCGGCACCAAAGAGCCAGGCACCTTCGTAGCCGGCGACGCCCGACTGGGTGCTGATCTGATCGTCACAGCTATCGCCGAAGGCCGCAAAGCCGCTCGCCAGACGGATGAGTTCCTGATGGGGCGCAGTTTGTTGCCTGGATAGGCAACAGGAAAACCTGAAACCTGATGCCTATTCAATCCTCGTTAGATCGCATCGATTGCCGTATAACTAGGGCTGTTCTCGACGGTCGGAGGGAGGCGAGTGAGGTTTTCGGTTGAGGCGGCGCGGGCGATGTTGCTGGCTGCGCAGGGGCTAGGCTCCGCGCCGAAGCGTGCCACGAAGGATGACGTTCGGGGGATCATCCGGTGGATGGGGGTGTTGCAGATCGACTCCATCTCGGTCGTCGCGCGCAGCCCTTACCTGGTGCTGTGGAGCAGGTTAGGCTCCTACGAGCCGCGGTGGCTGGACGAGCTTCTGGCCGAGGGGGCGGTGTTCGAGTACTGGTCGCACGCGGCGTGCTTTATCCCGATCGAGGACTACGGTCTTTACCGCAGGCTCATGATAGATGGAGGGGAGAAGACAAGGGGCTGGATGCGGGCCGACCGCGAGGAGATCCAGCACGTGATGGAGCGCGTCAACGACAACGGCCCCGTGCGCTCTGCGGAGTTCGCGCGCACCGACGGGAAGGCCGGAGGCTGGTGGGAGTGGAAGCCCGAGAAGCGGGCACTCGAGCATCTGTTCGCAGCAGGGGAGCTCATGATCTCCCGCCGCGAGAGCTTCCACCGCGTCTACGACCTGCGCGAGCGCGTGCTGGCGAACGCGCTGCCAGACTGGGAAGATGCCCTCGCCCCGACCGAACAAGAGGTACGGCGGGCACTGGCTCTCAAGGCTGTGCGTGCGCTCGGTGTCGCCTTTGCCCGCTGGGTCCCAGACTACTTCCGCACCCCCAAGAAGGGTGTCGCCGGGCTTCTAGACGAGCTGACGGATGAAGGGTCCCTGATTCGGGCCATGATCGAGGACGAGCCCGCCTACGTGCACCCCGACAACGCAACGCTGGCCGAGAATGTCCTGTCCAACGAACTGCAGTCTTCCGTAACGACCTTGCTATCCCCCTTCGATCCCATCGTCTGGGACAGGGCGCGGGCCTCGGAGCTCTTCGGCTTCGACTACAAGATCGAGGTCTACACCCCGGCGGCCCGCCGCAGGTACGGCTACTACTCCCTCCCAATACTGCACGACGGCGCCCTCGTTGGCAGGCTAGACGCCAAGGCCCACCGCAAGCAGAACGTCTTCGAGGTCAAGGCTATACACCTGGAACCGGACACTCCGGTGAACGACGATCTCATCTCCGGCCTCGCCGACGCCCTGCGTGATTGCGCCGGCTGGCACGGCACGCCGGAGGTGCTGATCCGCCGGTCGGATCCTTCGGAACTCACAGACACGCTCCGGCCCGCGCTCGATGAGGGTACGGCACCATCTGTCCCGAGTAGATAACCTGGCCACTACGACCACGTGCACCAAGTGGCCGGTGCTCTCGTCAGGCCACCTTCGCGTCCCAGTCTATGTGGTAATCGTGCATCCACGCGAGGGACCCGCTGTTGGCGACGCGTTTGAGGATCGCTGGCATCATCAGGTCGCGCAGCACCCGTGCGACGGGGCCCGCGGCCTTGCTGTTGCTCGTCCTCGCTCCGTGGGCGACGATACGCTCCACCCTGGCCCTGCGTAGCCGCTCGTAGGCTGCGAAGGCCTGCCCAATCTCCGGCAGGTCGCGCAAGCACCTGGCGAGCACGACGGCGTCTTCGATGGCCATGGACGCACCCTGTCCCGAGGAAGGGGCGGTGGCGTGCGCTGCATCCCCGATGACGATCATCGATCCCCTGGTCCAGGTTGGGACGGAGGGAAGATCGTATGTCGCCCAACCAGAGAGCCTCCCTGGGGTGGAGTCGACGATCTCGACGGCCGGCGTGTCGTCCCCGGCGAAGAGGTCCACCAACATTTTCTTCCACTGTTCCGTGCTGATAGCGGCGAGCTCCGCGCTCGTTGGCTCGTCGGTGCGTGGAGGGTTGGCGAACCACCACACCTCGCCGGAGGGATGAACCGCGTAGCCGAAGAAAGCCCGATTCCCGAATACCATACGGAACGTGCCGGGCTCGGCAGGGACGCGCACATCGCTGGCGTACCCGCCGATGTTGAGCACCGGGATATAGCGTGCTCCAGGAGCAGCCGGGTCGATGATGCTGCGGGTACGGGAGTGTATGCCGTCGGCCCCGACAAGTAGGTCTCCCTCTGCCTCGGTACCGTCCTCGAATCGCGCCACAACAACGCCGTCGCGTGTGGTCTCAGCATCCACGAGCCGCTTGCCGTACTCGATGCGGGCGCCTCGCCTGACCGCCTCGTCTCGCAGCGCCCGGTAGAGGTCGGCCCGCTTTAGGGTCTGGCTGACCGTGCCGTCGGGCAACGTCCCGCCGTTGGGGACATCGCCGAGGCGCTTGCCTGTGCCGCTCTGGATCTCCATGCGCGGCGTAGGAAAACCCTCAGCCAACACGAGGTGGTGGGCGTCGATGGTGTGCAGGGCGTCGAGGCCGTTGCTGGCGAAGGTCAGGAAAGCGCCGGCGTCGTCCGCGCCGCCGGCGTACGCTTCGTAGACGACAGAGTCCATGCCGGCGTGCTGCAGCGCCATCGCGGTGACCGGTCCGGCGACGCCCCCGCCGATAATGAGGGCCTCCTTAGCGCGTCTCATGCGCCCTTCTTTCCTGACGCGAAGATACGCCAGAGCCTATCGGTGAACGCCCAGATCAGGAACGTGGCTGCGCTCCTGCCTATGGGACGAACGCGGCAGTTGTGGAACGCGGCAAAGCGCCATTCGGTGCCCTCGCGCACGGCGACGAGCGTCTGGATCGAATCCCGTTCAGGGGAGGGCTTCGTCTTGCCCGGCATAATCGTGCCGCCGGTCACATGGATGAGGGCTACGTCGGGGCTAGGGAACTTGATGCTCAGGACGCGTCCCGTCAGGCGCGTGCCCTTGAGGAATCTGTCGAAGAGTTGCTGGTGTGAGGCGGAGATCTCTGCTCTTCCCCTGGTGTGTGTCCCGTCGAAGGCGACGTAGTCGGCGTCTTCGGTGAACCGGGAGCCGTAGGCCTCGCCGTCGCCCCTGCCCCAATCGGCGAGCAGATCTTCGAAGAGGGCGAGTATCTTCGCTTCGTCGGTCTTGTAGTGCATGGTTGTTTCGCGATTCATCGGGTCGAAACGTCCTCTCTGGTTGTGGCCGGTGGCCATTCCTACCGCGGAGCTTCGACCTGCTATCCTTGAGGTTGCGTGTCTCGGGTAACGGGTCTCGCCCTGCGCGGGCCTACTACTCGGGGATTCCGACCCCCGGCATGAGGTGTTACAGCACCCCACCGGGGGTCTTATCTAGTCAGATCACGGTCCAGCCTCCTCCACCCTCGCCAATGCCCCGCTCCGCATGAAGGGAGCGCCACTCAGACAGACTGCCTAGCTCTCCGGTCTCGATCTCCCCTACGATCCCGCGCACCCATTCCAGTTCGGCCTCGCGCAACATCAACTCGTGTTCCGACTCTACGAGGAAGAGGCGAGGCAAGTTAAACTGCTCGGCGGCGGTGTCGAGGCGAGACCTCATCTCCCCAGTCTCTTCTTCCAGACGGCGTACCCGCTCCTCTAGAAGCGCAACAGCCTCCTCGGGAAGAAGCCCAGGCAAGAACGAGAGTCCGGCCGCAAACTGCGTGTACTCCTTGACGGGCTCTCTCAAGAGCTCACGCAGCCAGGTAAGGAACTCCTCGCGTCCCGCGCCTGTGATCTCGTAGATCGTCCGCTCCGGCCGCCGTCCCTCCCGTACCGTCTCCCTCGGCACTATGAGGCCCTCCCGCTCCATCGCACCAACCACCGAGTAAAGGGAGCTGTACCTGAGCCGCACCGACTCGTGCTTGCCCCTCTCGCGCATCAAAGAGACCATCTCATACGGGTGCATCGGCCGCTCGTAGAGAAGCGCCATCACCGCCAACGCCAGCGGATTGGACACCTTCCTCTTCGAGGCCAAGTTCACTCCTTAGTCGAGATCGTTTAGTCGAAACTGACTATATATCTGAGTTGGGCTGGTGTCAAGGATAGAAGGCATCAGGTATCAGGCATCAGGTTTCAGTTGATCAGCATTTCAGCGAGCCATACCGAGTCCATTCGAACGGAGTGCGTCCGGGATGCGGGCGGGAACGCATGGGAGGCCCTCTCACACGTCATTCCCGCGGAAGCGGGAATCCACTTGTAGGAAGGGGGGCCGTGCGCGATCGCGGGCTCCGTCGTGCCGTTGGCATTCACCCGTTTTGGTATCAACAGTTCAGCTTCTCGACTTACTATTCTTCCTGATGCCTGATACCTGTTGCCTGTAACTTTTTTTCCGCGAGCACGATGAGGTGGTCGCTCATCGAAGTGAATGGCTCGCCTTCGAAACCGCCGTACACTGCTTCCACCTCGAAGCCTGCGAGCCTCAGCATGAGCCCCAGCTCGTCGCGGTTGGTGATCCGGATCTTCAGGTCCTGCGCCCTCCGGTTCTCGAGCGTGCCTGAAGCGTCGTATCGCTCGTAGAACAGCCGCATCTCCATGAGCTGGGTGGTCGCATCGTAGCGTGAGACAGAGAATCGGTCGAGCCTGCCGTCGGGTAGATCGCGGGTGAAGTCGTGGCGTAGCGCAGGGCCGCCCGGCGGGTCCACCAGTTCCTCAGGTGAGAACGCAGAGACCTCTATGCCGAGCAGGCCGCCTGGCACGAGGTGTTCGCGTGCGTTGCGCAGGAACGCCAGCGAGTCGTCCACGCTCTTCAGGCACAGGAACGAGTTGAAGGCGCAGATGGCGAGCCCGTAGAGTCGCCCTGGATCCCCATTGCGCATGTCTCCAACCACCCACTCCACAGACCTACTCTTTTCCTTCCCTAGCTCGACCATCTGCCCAGAGAGCTCGACGGCGGTAACGTCATGGCCCGCTGTGGCGAGCGGGGCCGCGATGCGTCCCGTGCCTGCGCCCCACTCGATGACGGGCTCGGCCTCGCGTTCAGCGAGAGAGAGCCAGAAAGGGAGGTCGTAGTCGTGGACATATTCGAGGTCGTAGATGTCGGATAGGGGATCGTATTCCGGCACGATGCTCCTCTGTCGCTGCTTCTAGTAGGGTCAGGCTACAGGAAAATCGTTGTGGAGGACGTTGGATGCTGGATGGTCTGGACCATGTGCAGCTCGCGATGCCGCGCGGCGGGGAGGAGCGGGCGCGGGTTTACTTCGGCGGGCTGCTCGGACTGGTGGAGCTGGAGAAGCCTGCGGTCCTTACAGGGAGGGGCGGGGTATGGTTCGGATTGCCTGACGGGCGGCAGATCCATATCGGGGTCGAGGAGCCGTTTCGGCCCAACGAGAAGGCGCACCCGGCGTTCGTGTGCGCGGCGCTGGACGGTCTGGCGCTGAGGCTCGAGGAGGGTGGTTATGCGGTGCGGTGGGACGGGGCTCTGGCGCCGCGGCGTAGGTTCTATGGCGAGGACCCTTTTGGGAACAGGATCGAGTTTATCGGGCCGTAGGGTGCCTCGGAGGATATAATGCCTCTGGCAGCCTAGTCGCGGAGGTTTTGGATGGGCATTGTTTTATTGATCGTACTCGTCGTGATCGTGGTGATACTCGTGATCTTCGCCATCGTCACTTACAACGGGCTCGTGCGGCGACGTAATGAGGTCGAGGAGTCTTACAGGCAGATAGATGTGCAACTCAAGCGGCGGTACGACCTGATCCCGAACCTCCTCGAAGGCGTGAAGAAGTACTTCCGCCAGGAGCAGGACGTGCTTACGCAGATAACGCAGGCGCGCTCTCAGGCCATGCAGCCTCAGTCTCCTGGCCAGCAGGCCCAGTCCGAGGCCCGTCTCTCGGGCGCCATCGGGAACCTGTTCGCGGTTGCCGAGAACTACCCCGACCTCCGGTCCAACACCGTGCTCTTGGACTTCCAGGAGGAGCTCTCATCGACGGAGAACAAGATCTCCTTCGCGAGGCAGCACTACAACGACTCTGTCCAGTCCTACAACACGAAGATACAGAGCTTTCCGGCGGTCATCTTCGCCCGTTCCATGGGCTTCACCGAGAAGGAATACTTCGAGGCCCAGGGTCCCGAGCGGGAGTCCGTGACGGTCTCATACGACTAGGACCATGGAAGGTAGGGACCAGGGCACTTTCAGGGAGCGCATCGCCAGAAACAGGCGTAACAGCCTGCTGCTCATAGCCGTATTTCTCGCCTTCATCACCATCTTCGGCTACATCATCGGGTTCGCCTGGCTCGGTGACCCCACACGCGCCCTCTTCGGCCTCGCCCTGGCCCTGGTAGTTGGGGTGGTCTTCGGCCTCATCAGCTACTTCGCTGGTGACAAGATGGTCCTCGCCGCCTCGCGGGCCAGGGAGATCACACACGATGACGCACCCGTACTCTTCAACGTGGTCGAGGAGATGTCCATAGCCTCGGGTCTCCCGATGCCTAAGGTCTACATCGTCGACGACAGCGCCCCGAACGCCTTCGCCACGGGCCGCGACCCCGAGCATGCCACCGTCGCCGTCACAAGTGGCCTCCTCGAAAAGCTCGACCGCGACGAACTGCAGGGTGTTATGGCGCACGAGATGTCCCACGTCGCCAACTTCGACAT
>JBPCIR010000071.1:0-12395 GCA_051006095.1 Rubrobacter sp.
GCGGGGGTTCAGTACGTGAAGCGTCAGGATATCCATGCGGGTTATCACACCGCTGAGGATGTCGTCTTCGGCGACGGGTAGGATCTTGACCCTCTTGTCGGCCATGATCGTGGAGGCCTCGGCGAGAGTGGCTTCGGGGGAGATCGTGATCAGCTCCCTCGTCATTACCTCGTCGACGGTAACGCCGGCGCTCTTGAGCGCTTCTTTGCGGTACTCGTCCCAGCTCCCCAGAGGGATAAGGCCACCGAGGATGTCGAGGAAGCCTGGCGCTTTGACGTCAGCGTCGCGGAAGATCAGGTCCCCCTCTGTGACTATACCGACGAGCCTCCCGTCGTCGACGACGGGTGTGCCCGAGATGCCAGACTCGGCGAAGAGTTTGATCGCACCCTCCACCGTCTCGTCGGGCCCTAGCGTGGGCCATTCCTGGTGTGCGATCTCGGCCACCCTCATTTCCCTGATGTCCTGCTGCTCCACGTTGCACCCCTCTAATCGTAGTTCCCGCTATTGTAAACGGCCCGCCGAGCCTCCGGCTAAGGTTTCCACTCCCTGCTTACGGCCGTTGTCTCGACGGCCAGAAGGGTGTCGAGGTCGAACTCGACGAGCGCACCGTTGAGCACGACGGGACCGCGGGTGGCGGCCGAGATCCCACGCCAATCACCCAGGAACAGCGCGAGGAAGTCATCCCGCTCGAAGCCGATAATGCTCTCCCTGCAGCCGGTCATGCCGACGTCGGTCACGTATGCAGTTCCGCCAGGCAGGATCGAAAGGTCCGCCGTGGGCACGTGCGTATGGGTCCCGAGTACGGCATGCGCTCTCCCGTCGAGATAATAGCCGAGCGCCTGCTTCTCGCTCGTGGCCTCGGCGTGGGAGTCGACGAGCACGAGGTCGGCGCCGCGCGCCTTCAACTCCGTGACGGCCTGGTCGGCGGCCTCGAACGGAGATATTTTCGTCCTCTCGACGAACACGCGCCCAAGCACGTTGGTGACGCCCACGGTAACACCGCCGGCCTCGAAGAGTCCCCACCCCAGCCCAGGGTCCTTTTCGCCGAAGTTGGCGGGACGCACCACCCTGTCCTCTTCTTCGAGAAACTCTCTGTATCCATCGGCGTCGAAGGCATGGTTTCCGAGGGTGAGGAAGTCGGCTACGGAGAGCAGGGCGGAGCCGCTCTCGAGGGTGATCCCACGCCCCGTAGGGGCCGAGTTCTCGGCGTTGGCGACGACGGCGTCAGGCTCCAGCTCTCGACGCAAGCGGGGGAGGAGATCCAGGACCGCAGAGCACCCCGCTGGCCCGACGATGTCCCCGATGAAAAGCAGCCTGAAGGTCAGAACAGCTCTCCCACGGCCGGCGGCAAGTAGTCGAGCAGGTCGGTCGCGACCATGCTCTCGACCGGCCAACCCATCTCTTCTAGCCACAACTCCGCCGCGCGTCCGTGCGTCCAGGCGCCGGCCCTGGATGCTTCGTAGGGGTCCATACCGCGCGAGAGGAGAGCCCCGATCACGCCTGACAACACATCCCCCGTCCCCGCCGTTGCCAGCGCGACGTTTCCCGTGGAGTTGACGGCGACTTTCTCGCCCTCGACGACGAGCGTATCCGAACCCTTGAGCAACACGCAGCAACGGTGCTGTTCGGCCGCGTCGCGGGCTGAATCGAGCCTGCGGGCCGACACCTCCTTCGCCCCAGATCCAAGGAGACGCCCCAACTCCCCTGCGTGCGGTGTTATCACGGTTGGGGTGTTCCTCCGCGAAAGTACGTCCGTGCCGGCGAGGTTCGTGATGGCGTCGGCGTCGAGCAATACGGGCACCTCGACCTCGCGCAGGATACCCTCGACGAGACGCCTGCCATCATCCCCCGTCCCCGTCCCAGGGCCCATCACGAGTGCAGAGGCTCTGGCTGCGTGCGCCAGGATCTCCTCCAGCGCCCCCGACGCCATGTAGCCATCCTCGTCCTCAGCGACGCCGTAGACGAGCGCCTCTGTGAGGGCGAGGTCGACGGCGGGCGCGGCACCCCTGGAGGTGGCGAGAAAGACTATGCCGCACCCTACTCTCTGCGCACCCCGGACGACCATAACGGGGGCTCCGGTCGTGCCGCGGGAACCGGCGACGACGAGCAGGGCCCCGGACGAGTACTTGTGGGCCGGCTCGGCAGTACGCGGTATCTTCCCCCGTAGAGAGGCCGCGTCGGTCCAGACGAGCGAGGGGTCGACGTCTGCTCTCTTTGGGATACCTATGTCCACGGCGACGGCCTCGCCGGCGTGCTCGCGGCCGGGGGAGATCACACAGCCAACCTTCACGGCGTGCGCGCAGACCGTAAGATCGGCGAACACGGCAACACCCTGGGCCTCGCCCGTCGCCCCGTCCACGCCTGAGGGCACGTCGACGGCGAGTACGGGGGCCTGGGCTGAGTTCATCTGATCGATGATCCCTGCCTCCTTCTCGCGCACCTCCCCAGAGAACCCAGTCCCGAGCAGGGCGTCAACGACGAGATCGGCCGACCCGAGCTCCGCGTCGAGGTCTTCCGGGGCGATAAACCGCACCTGCAGGTTCCGGAGTGCCTCCAGGTTGGTCGCGGGGTCCCCTTCGTACTCGCTTTTCGTCGCCAGAACCGCGACATCGACGCCGGAGCGGTGTAGCTCGCGGGCGATGACGAAGCCGTCGCCGCCGTTGTTGCCACCCCCGCAGACAATGAGCGCCTGCCGCGGGGAGTAGCGCTCCAGGGCGATACGGGTCATGGCTACGCCGGCGCGTTCCATCAGGACGCCGCCCGGGATGCCGAGATCCTGCGCCGCTGCGTCGGCCTGGGACATCTCTTCTGCGGTGTAGAGCTTCAACCCGAGATCCGCTCCCGGCGCACGACGCAGACGGCGACGGCGGAGAGTTCGGAGTGGGTTATGGAGATGTAGAGATCCTCCTCGCGCACGCCTACCGCGTCGGCGAACTTCTTGATCTTGCCGAATATGCGGACCGTCGGGGCGCGTCGGGGCATCCGCAAGACCTCGACGCCGTTCCATTGGATCAGGCCGCATCCCAGGGCCTTCGTCACAGCCTCTTTGGCGGCCCAGCGTCCTGCGTAGTGGCGCTCGGCGAAGCGGTACTTCTCGCAGTATGCGATCTCCGCCTCCGTAAACAGGCGCTTTCGTATCTTCGGGGTGCGCTCCAGGGCGAACTGCATCCGCTCGACGTCGACGACGTCGACCCCGATCCCTGGTACGACGAATCCTTCCACGGGGAGTATGTTACGGCAGATTCGCCCCAGGCAAAAGGGCTATAGTATGAAGATGGATACTGCCACAGACGCTGTCATCATCGGAAACCCGAACTCGGGACGCGCGGGTGATGAGGATTATCTCGAGCGATTCGCGAAGATCCTGCGTTCGGGAGGCCTGGCGGTAGAGGTGCTCAACACCGAGCACCCCAACCACGCCACCGAGCTTGCTTCACTCGCAGGGGATCGTCTGGTAGTGGCCGCTGGGGGCGACGGCACGGTCAACGAAGTATTGAACGGGCTCTCGCCGGAGGCCACGCTGGGCGTACTGCCGCTCGGCACCGCGAACGTGCTGGCGCGGGAGTTCGGGCTGCCGCTCGACCCGGCCGAGGCCTGCCAGCGCATTCTGAAAGGCGAACGCTCGATGGTGGACTTCGGCGTCGCCACGAACGATGAGGGAGCCGAGCGCCGCTTCGCCTGTATGGCCGGGATAGGCTTCGACGCGACAGTGATCGGCGCCGTGACACCGCGATTGAAGCGCTACCTGAGGAGGTTGGCCTTCCAGGTAACCGCTTTCAAGGTGTTCTTCGGCAACAGATTCCCCCCGCTGGAGATAATCCACGGCGACGAGGTCCACACCGCGAGGTTCGCCATAGTCGCCAACGGTCAATTCTATGGCGGCGACTACAGGGTGTCAGGGCCCGGCCTGCTGACGAGCGGCGAGTTCGAGACCATCCTGGTCGAGCGCGTGAGCGACCTCCTGAGGCCTGATGTCTTCGCCGGGATCATGGCGAGGAGGCCCCTCAACCGCTCGATGATGTCTTTCACCTCGACGGAAGTCCACGCCAGGGCCCCAGGCACAGAGGTGCCGGTACAACTCGACGGTGAGCTCTGGGGCATGCTGCCCATGTCTTTCCGTATCGAACCAGGCGCTCTGAACGTCGTCCGTTAGCTTGTAGGCGCGTAAACACCCTCCGGCACCGCCTCTATCCTCTATTCGACAGTGACGCTCTTGGCGAGGTTGCGTGGCTTGTCGACGTCCAGGCCCCGGTCCTTCGCAACGTGGTATGCGAGGAGCTGCAGCGGCACGCTAGAGATGAAGGGGGCCAGGATCTCCGGCGCCTCGGGGACGGGGAGGACCAGGCGCGCCATCCTTTCTGCGCCTTTGTCACCTTCACGGGCTATGGCGATCACGCTTGCACCCCTGGCAACGGTCTCCTCGACGTTCGAGAGGGTCTTCTCGCGGACGACACCCTCTCCGAGGACGGCTATGACGGGACAATGTTCGTCGACGAGGGCAATGGGACCGTGCTTCATCTCGCCCGCCGGATAGCCTTCGGAGGGTAGGTAGGAGATCTCCTTGAGCTTCAGGGCTCCCTCCAGTGCCACCGGATACGAGATACCGCGCCCGAGGAAGAGCGAGCACCGCGCGTCCTCGAAGACCTCGACTGCATCCTCGACCCGATTCCCGAGCAGCCCGAGCGTCTCCTCGACCTTCTCGGGAGCCAGCCTGAGGCTGCGTCCGATCTCCCGCAACTCCTCCTCCGGAATGACCCCGCGAATGCCGGCGAGCCCGAGCGCCAGCAGATCGAGAGCGGCGACCTGGGCGACGAAGGCTTTGGTGGAGGCCACGCAGATCTCCGGCCCAGCCCTGGTTAGCAAGACCGCGTCGGCCTCGCGGGTGATGAGCGACCCCCTCGTGTTGGTAACCGCAAGCACCCTGGCCCCGAAGCCCCGCGCCGCCTGAACGGCCGCCAGGGTATCTGTGGTCTCGCCGCTCTGACTTATGGCAACGACCAGCGTACGAGAGTCCCCAATAGGATCCGCGTAACGATACTCGCTGGCGATCACGACCTCCACGGGTATCCTGGCAAGCTTCTCTATGGCGTGCTTGCCCAGCAAGCCGGCGTGGTAGGCCGTGCCACAGGCGACGACCACGACCCGGTCTACCTCAGAGAGGTCGAGCCCTACCTCTGAGAGGTCGACGACGCCGTCTGTGTCGATGCGGCCGAGAAGGGTCGCGCCGAGGGCAGCGGGCTGCTCGTGGATCTCCTTGAGCATGTAGTCATCGTAGCCGCCGAGCTCGACGGCCTCGGCGTCCCAGTCCACCTCGAAGGACTCACGCTCGACTGACTCTCCCGAAGAGGTAAACACCTCTACCGACGAATCGGCTATCTCGACGATCTCGCCGTTCTCGACGAGGATGAACTCGTGCGTCTCCCCTAGCAGGGCCTGCACCGCGCTCGCCAGGAAGTTCTCGCCTTCCCCTAGTCCGACGACGAGTGGACTCTGGTAGCGGGCCGCGACGACCTTACCTGGCTCATCCACGCTGACAGCAGCGACGGCGAAGGAGCCTTCGAGCCGCTGCAGCACCCCGGCGAGCGCCATCCGCAACGTCTCTCCGGCATCGACCCTCTCGGCTATCAGGTGCGCCATCACCTCCGTGTCCGTCTCGGAACGGAAAGACACGCCCCGCCCCTCCAGCTCCGCCTTGAGCTCCGAGAAGTTCTCTATGATGCCGTTGTGCACGACGGCGACGCTCCCATCTCCGCCGAGATGGGGATGCGCGTTCTCCTCGCTGGGACGTCCGTGCGTCGCCCAGCGGGTGTGCCCCACGCCGGTCCTTACCTGGGAGAGGTCACCGTTTCGCCCGGCCAGGGCGCGGGTGAGGTTCTCGAGTTGCCCGACCTCCCTTATCTGCTCTATCCGGTTCTCCTTTTGCAGGGCCAGCCCCGCTGAATCGTAACCACGATACTCGAGGTGCCCGAGACCCTCCATAAGCACCTCGACACACCGCTCTTTACCGGCGTAACCCACTATGCCGCACACAGGCTTACCTCCCTGTTATCCGGGGATGGGATCAGGGATGGCAGAGAAAGGAGTCAGAGCGATAGAGGCTCTGTGTCCGGGCCGAACGGTGCTTTGTCCCCGGCGTCACCGCCGGGATTTGTCACCGCCCTGACGACTGCCCGAAGCCGAGACGTACCCGCCGAATGCTTCGATGAACGTCTTCCTCGTCGACTCCTGCATCTTGCCGCAAGAGTCCTGGCGCTTTTGCTTTCTCTCTGCCCCGCAAGCTCCGACGATCCCATCGAGCTTACTGGTCATCTTACAAGAATATGGTCTTCCCAGGCTACCTCCTCATCTCCTCCGTAACGACGCCGCTTACTGTAACGGTTGCGCCGCGAAAAAGAAACCAGAAAGCTTGAAGTTCTACAAGAAGTTCAGGTCAACGATGCCCAGTGCGGCGAGCAGGGCGATGATGATAGGCTGGTGGATCAGGTAGACAAACAGCGAGTTTCTACCAAGGGGAAGCAGCGGTCTCGCCGGTACCGGGGCCTTGTCCGTCAGAACCGCGGGCCTTCTACCATCGCCGTACACCACGTTCCCGAAGAACAGCCCGATCAGGACGACGCCGAACCAGGGCAACAAGGGCCTGTAATCCGGCATCACCACTCCCTCTGGTACGACACCGAATGGCAGGAGCCAGAAGCTCTGCGAATAGAGGTCCTGCGCCAGCACGTACTGGCCTGCGGCGAAAATGAGGGCGCCGAGCACGAGGTTGGTTGACCGGAGTCCCAGGAAAGGGTAGGCGAGGATTATGGAGACCCCGATCAGTTGCAGTATGCCGAACGCTACGACGCCCATCCCGAGGACAAGGAAGACGACGGTCAAGATCATCCCGTACGCGAGGATCCTCAAGCCTCTGGCCAGGTATTTACCGAAGAGCTTCCACCCCGTCATGCTGGTCCTCGCCCGGCTTACGGCGAGCGAGACTCCGACGAGGAACAGAAACAGGCCAGCGGTAAGGTCGGCGAAGAGTGCCCAGTGCCCAGATGTGGACTGGATGTCATAGCCTCCGAGGGTATCCAGGTCGTAGGTGGAGTGGTAGACGATCATCATGATGATGGCGACGCCGCGGGCAGCATCGACCTCCCAGAACCTGTCCACCTTACGCTCCGTACCCGGCTCCTCTCCGGTTTTTCCGGATCATACCCCACCCCAGGCCCCCGCGGACCGCGGCGCATGGGTTAGGATTGGTCCGTGGATACGGACTTCACTATAAGACCAGGGCGCAAGGATGACGCGGCCGAGGCGGCCAGGCTCTGGATGCAGAGCGCCGAAGAGCATGCGGCCCACGACAGAGTCTACGAGACGGCCCCAGGCGCGGAGAAGACGATGCGGCGCTTTCTGGCCGACGTGGCGAACAGCGGCTACTCTTTCCTCTTCGTGGCCGCGGCAGGAGACCGGACGGTGGGCTTTATCTCGGGCGAACTGCGCCAGGGCTCCCCGACGTTCCTCCCGAAGACGTGGGCCTCAGTGGACGACGTCTTCGTCAAACCCGAGTACCGTAATCGCGGTACGGGCCGGGCCCTCCTCCAGAGTGTCCAGGCCTGGGCACAGGAGAGAGGCGCAGACGGCATCTCACTCCAGGTAGCCGCCGCCAACGCGCGGGGCCGCAAGTTCTACGAAGACCTGGGCTTCAGGGAGGTCTCCGTGTATACGGTGCTGGAGTTTGAATAGAGGCTGCAGGCATCAGGTTTCAGGTTTCTTTGTACTCTCGATGATGGGTAGAGAGCGTGAGAGGATTCGCACGGCTGTGTCGGGCTCGTAGCCCAGGGTCGTGTAGAAAGCTTCGGCGCTAGGGTCTTGGACCTGAACTTCAACGTAAGAGATGCCGCGCTCTTTGCAACGTTCATGTGCCGCTTCGAGAAGGGCGCGGCCGACGGCCTGGCGTCTGGCTTGTGGGCGCACGTAGAGGTCTTCGATGCTGGCGAAGAGTTCGCCGGCGGAGAGGTTGAGGCGGTAGGCGACGATGGCTACTCCCAGTATCTGGTCCTCCGTCCTGGCGGCGAGTACTTCAAGGTCTCCGGTCTCGACGGCCTTTCGCAGGCGGTCGGCGAAATGTTCGGGCACTGGCTCGCCATCCCTGAGAGCTTCTTCGAGGAGCGCCAGGGACTCGGCCAGGCCTGTTGCCGGGACAGGGGCGACCTCGATAGGGCTCAACGTTCGACGGCGCTGGCGGTGATCCTGGCCGCCGCTTCGACGGCCTTTTCTATCTCTTTGTGCCCTACATCGAGGTGTGTGCACAGGCGGACGTAGCCTGGTTTGCCGGGGGTAGCGAGCACGCCTTCGCGGGCGAGGGCTTGCAGGAATTCGGAGGGGTCGTCGACGGCGACAAGGACGAGGTTGGTCTCCGGGTCATGGACTTTGTAGCCGGCTTCTCTCAGCCCTGAGGCGAGGTCGCGGGCCTGGGCGTGATCCTCGGCAAGCCTGTCTACGTGGTTTTCGAAGGCGTAGAGTGAGGCGGCGGCGATGATGCCAGCCTGCCGCATACCACCCCCGAAGGCCTTGCGGGCGCGTCGGGCCTCCATGATGGTCTCCTCATCCCCGGCGAGCAGGGACCCGACGGGCGCCCCGAGACCCTTGGAAGAGCACACGGAGACCGTGTCTGCGTGAACGCACCACTCGCTGGCCGGAGTGCCTGTCGCGGCCTGCGCGTTGAACAGCCTGGCCCCGTCGAGGTGGACCTTCAGGCCGAGATCCTTCGCCGTCGCGGCGACCGCGGCGAAGTCCTCCAGCGGGAAGACCTTGCCGCCCGAGGTGTTGTGGGTGTTCTCGAGGCAGAGCAACCTCGAGCGCGGGAAGTGGACGTCATCAGGCCTGACAGAGGAGCGGACGGTCTCAGGGTCGAGGACGCCGTTCTCGCCTGGGAGGGTGCGCAGTTGGAGGCTAGAGAGCATCGCCGGGGCGCCAGCCTCATAGACGAAGATGTGGGCACCTTCGTGCAGGAGCACCTCCTCCCCCCGGTTCGTGCCTATGTGGACCCCGATCTGGTTTGTCATCGTCCCTGAAGGCGCGTACAACGCCGCCTCCTTGCCCAGCAAGTCGGCCACGTAATCCTCGAGCCGGTTAACAGTAGGGTCCTCGCCGAAGACGTCGTCGCCGACAGGGGCCTCCAGCATCGCCCGCCGCATGCCTTCCGTCGGACGGGTTACGGTGTCGCTGCGAAGATCTATCAAGGTTCGCCTCCATCACTCTGTACGCTCGTTCCCAATACCCGACGCGTGGTCGCGAAGTGGATCTTCGCAACCTCCGCAAGGCCATCCTCCCCGAGTTCCCCGAACACGCGCCGTCCCGCCTCCTCGACATGCGTCGCGCCGAGCGGCAATCCGAACCCGACCCGCTCCGAGAGATGTTCGATCTCCTGGAGTTGCCGCGCCCGCGCTACTATGGACGCAGCGGCCACGGCCGCGTCGTCCTCTGCCCGCGTGCGTACCTCGAGCCGCACGCCCTCGGGCACGAACGGCTCCAGATAGGAGCGGGCGGACCGGGCAAACTCGTCCGCCACTATGACCTCGACCTCACTCGCAAGTTCACCCATGATCGTGGCATCGAGCTCGCCGAGCAGCCTGTTGACGTTTCCCGCGGCGCTTCTACGGGACTCGTACTCCGGGGGCGGGAGCGATATGAGGTGAACGTTGCTCTGGCCCACGGCCGTAATGATGAGGTCTGAGATCCGGCGGATGGCTGGGGCCCTGATCTCCTTCGAATCCCTGACCCCTATCTCCCGCAGCTCTCTCGCCTTCTCTGCGTGGGTTATCCTGACCCCGGCCACGACCAGAGGACCGAAGTAGTCACCCTTCCCGGCCTCGTCGATGCCGAGCCTCGGCGTACCGTCCAGGACGGGTCGCTCTCCCGCGCGGGTCGTCGAAGCTCGTGTACCATCAGCTTTGGCCTGTGACACGCGCCAGGCTTCGATGCGGTCCCGCAACCCTGAAGCTCTACCTCCGATGGAGATCTTGCCCGTATGATAGACGTTCAGCTTCGCGGTCTCGCCGTCGCGGGCAAGGTCGTACTGGGTGCCGTGATCTATGGTCCTGGTGCCTGTTATCTGTACGCCCTCTCTGTCGAGGAGCAGGCGCAGGTCTTGGGGGATTTCGGCGAGTCGGGCGGCCTTCAACGGACCTCGAAGCCTTCGAGGTCTCCGCCGGCACTCGCGAAGTCCGTATCTACGTTCTCGACCGAGGCGCGCTGAGGGCCCTCTTCACACCAGCGGACCATCTCCCTGACCCTCTCGGAGGGGCCTTCGAACAGGGCTTCGACCTGACCGTCAGGCACGTTCTTAACCCATCCCGCCAGCCCGAGTTCTTCGGCCTTCTGCCTGGTCGAGTCCCGGAAGAAGACCCCCTGCACCCGGCCTGAGACCAGGACGTGCGCGCGTTCCAGATCGCTGCTTTGCACCTTGCGTACCTCCGTCTACCGCCTTCACTGCCAGGTTGGTCCGTATTTGGGCAGGTTCACTCGATATGCTAGCCTACAGCGGCCATGAAAGCAGAGAAGCAAACGGCTGCCGGCGGGTCGGGACGCGGGGGGAGCAAGGGCAGGGTGCTCCTTACCCTGGTCGTGCCGACGCGCAACGAGGCCGACAACGTCCCGAAGCTCGTGCACCAGTTGCGCGAGAGCCTCTCGGATCTGGATTACCGGGTGGTCTTCGTGGATGACTCGACGGACGAGACGCCTGAGGTGATAGGCGGCCTCGCCGAAGAGGACGGACGCGTCAGCCTGGTGCGCCGGGAGGGCGCTGAGCGGTACGGTGGTCTCTCGACGGCCGTTACGACGGGGATGGAGCTCTTCTCGGGAGCGAGCGAGTACACCTGTGTGATGGACGCGGATTTGCAGCACCCTCCCGAGAAGGTGCGCGAGATGCTGGAGATAGCGCGCCGCTCCGACGCCGACGTCGTCGTGGCGAGCCGTTATGCCCCAGGCGGCAGTTACGCGGGCCTCGATGGCAGAATGCGGCGGGCCGTGTCCGTGGGGAGCAAGTACCTGGCCAGGATCACCTTCAAGGAAGCTCGCAAGACGAGTGACCCGATGGCCGGCTTCTTCCTCATAAAGAACCAGGCGATCTCAGGCATCCAGTTCAGGCCCACGGGGTTCAAGGTGTTGCTGGAGATACTCGTATGCGCGCCGGAGCTCAAGGTCCTCGAAACGCCATTCGACTTTCAGGCCCGCAATGCCGGGGTGTCCAAGGCGACCATGCGCCAGGGCTTCGAGTACCTGACGCACATACTGAGCCTGTTCTGGTACGTGCCCTCGGCGGGGCGCCTGTGGAAGTTCCTACTCGTCGGGGCCTCCGGCGTGCTTGTCAACATGGCCACCCTCATCGTGCTCGCCGAGTACTTCGACGCCAACAAGGTCATAGCCTGGATGTTCGCGGTCGGTCTCTCCATCCTCAGCAACTTCCTCCTCAACAACGCGTTCACCTGGCGCGATATAAGGCACTCGAGCAGGATCCACTTCTTCCTGCGCGGCGTTCTGGCCTACCCTGTAGCCGTCATGGGCATCGGGGCGAACTTCGCCGTCTGGTACCCGCTCGTGAAGTACGTCTCGGCCGACTTTCCGTACTACGCACTGTTCAATCTACTCGGCATAGTCGCAGGGACGAGCGTTAACTTCATCCTCTCCTCACGGCTCGTATTCCGCCCCTCGATGCCAAAAAGCCTCGACCCCAATGCCCCACCCAAGCAGGTAGCCGAGATGATAAGGCGCGAGCTCAAGGCCGACAGGGTGGGTTTGATCAGGGTCCCCGACCTCACGCCTCTCGGAGACAACTCGACCCAGGATCTCACGCCCTCGGATCGGAGCGTTATAGATCTGGTCGTAAAGACCACCCACCCCACCCTGACCGTGACAGGCCCACGACGCCTGCCCCAGGCCCGCACGAACGCCCGCTGGACCAACTCCCTGGCAGTCCCGATCGTTCACGGAGATCATGCCCTCGGCGTCGTATACGCGACCAGAACCTCTACAGAACCTTTTACCGAAGATGACCTCCACTGGCTGACCGTATACACCAGCAGCGCCACGAAGATGTTCGAGTAATTTCAGCATTTCAGCTTGTCAGCATTGTTGGGGAGCGGCTCACGTTGGTCGTATTGTGCGGTGAATAAGGCCCCGCTTCGTTAACCACGGAGCCTTACTGTGTGTGGGAGTCTCGCTGGCCAAGGCATTTGCTGGGGTGCTGACGAGCGGAAGCCGAAGGCTGGAGCGTGCTGACCAGCTGAAGTGCTGAATTGCTGACATTACTCGAACATCTTTGTGGCGCTGCTGGTGTATGCGGTCAGCCAGTGGAGGTCATCTTCGGTAAAAGGTTCGGTAGAGGTTCTGGTCGCGTATACGACGCCAAGGGC
>JBPCIR010000072.1:0-5610 GCA_051006095.1 Rubrobacter sp.
AGGCGGCAGAGGAGATAGTCGTGCTTGGATGGCGAGAGTCGGTTTCGAAGGAGCGAGGAGGAGGTTTCGTGGAGGAGACCGCGAAAGAGTTCATGATCGAGGCCACGGGCGTCCAGAAGGTGTACGCCGCCGGCGGTCTGCGGGTGCGGGCGCTCAGGGGGGTCGACCTCGGGGTCGGGCCCGGGGAGATGGTCGCCATCATGGGGCCTTCGGGGTGCGGTAAGACCACGCTGTTGAACGTCCTCTCCGGGCTCGACGACCTCTCCGACGGCGATGTCTACGTTGACGGCGAGTCCATAAAGGGCATGTCAGACAGGAGACGGACGCGCTTTCGGGCCGAAAGAATGGGCTTCATCTTCCAGTCGTACAATCTTATCCCCGTCCTCTCCGCGATCGAGAACATCGAACTTCCGCTCCTGGTAGCCGGCAAGAAGCCGAAAAAGGCTCGCCAATGGGCGCAGGACGCCATCGAGATGGTGGGGCTCGCGGATCAGGCCAGGAAACGTCCGTCCGAGATGAGCGGCGGCCAGCAGCAGCGAATAACGGTCGCCCGCTCGCTCGTGAACAACCCTGCCATAGTCTGGGCCGACGAGCCGACCGGCGCCCTGGACTCGGAGACTTCGAAGGGGATCATGGACCTCCTGGTCAGGATGAACGAGACGCAGCAGCAGACCTTCGTCCTGGTCACCCACGACCCCGCGGTCGCGGCCAGGGCGCACCGCACGATCCGCATGCGCGACGGCCGCATCACGAGCGACGAGACGAACGGGAAGGGGGAGTGAGATGGAAGAGCTCTTCGGCGTCCCGACACAGCAGCTCATGTGGGTCCTCCTCGCCGTATTCGGCGCCGCGGCCCTGATCCTCGGTCTCTCCGCCCTCCGCAACCGCGCCTCTTTCAGGATGGCAGCTCGCAACCTGCCGCGCCGCCGCGCCCAGTCCATCCTCGTCGTGCTCGGCCTGATGCTCGCGACGATGCTCTTCTCCGCCTCTTTCACCACAGGAGATACCCTCACCAACTCTCTCCGCGTCCAGGCGCTTGAGAACCTGGGCCAGGTCGACGTCCAGGTGCAGGCCGAAGGCTCAGGCGCCTCAGGCCAACAGCAGTTCGGGCCGACAAGCTCCGAGCGCGCCGGCTACTTCGACGCGAAGGTCGCAGGCGAGGTTCGCGACCGGCTCTCTGATGAAGGCCGCGTAGCGGGCGTGGCCCCAGCGGCCATCGAGACCGTTCCTGTAACAGCCAAAGGCAGCGACCTCAGCGAACCCAGCACCGACGTGCTTGGCGTAAGCGAAAGCTCCATGGAGGGTTTCGACAGGCTTACGACCACCTCGGGCAAGACACTGGAACCCTCAGATCTCGGCAAAGACGAGATCTATCTCAGCGCCGACGCCGCGAAAGGCCTCGACGTAGGCAAAGGGGATGAGATCCAGGCCACCTTCGCCCAGAAATCAAGCACGACCGCCGCCCCGAACGCGCCCCCAGACGCCGCCGCGGTAGCTGGTGCCGTGCCCGTTCCGCAGCCTTCGGAGCTGACAGTAGCCGGCGTCTACGAGAGCGGGGCGAATCCCGCTTCTTCTACCTCGATGGTCATGCCGTTGCAGAGGCTGCAGGAGAGGGTGGGGGAGGAGGATCGTATCAACACCGTCCTCATCACCCACAAGGGGCCGGCCGTCGAGGGCGCCGCGGGCACGGACAGCACCATCGACAAACTGGAACCACTCCTCAAAGAAAACGACCTCAAGGCCGAGCCGGTCAAGAAAGATGCCATAGATCAGGCCGACGAGGGCGGGGAGACCTTCACTAGCATCTTCCTGCTCTTCGGGCAGTTCTCTGTCGCTGCTGGCGTGCTCTTGATCTTCCTCATCTTCGTGATGCTCGCCGCTGAGCGCAAGCACGAGCTCGGCATAGCGCGGGCCGTCGGGATGCGCAGGGGGCACCTGATGCGGATGTTCGCCTTCGAGGGCGCGCTCTACGCCCTGCTCGCGAGCGCCCTCGGGAGCGTCGCCGGCGTCGGGGTAGGGTGGCTTATGGTGCGCGTGATCGGTAAAGCGTTCGCGGGTTCGGGCTTCGAGATCTCCTTCGCCACAAGCCCCGAGAACGTCGTCATAGCGTTCTGCCTCGGCATGGTGCTCACGTTCGCGGTCGTCCTGATCTCTTCCTGGCGGGTGAGCCGCCTGAATGTGGTCAGGGCCATCCGCGACATCCCCGAGCCCGACAACAAGGGCCGCAGCGTCAAGGGTGTGCTCCTCGCGCTCGCGACCCCGCTCGCCGGAGCCGGCCTCGTCTGGCAGGGCCTCCAGGCGGAGCAGACGGGCCTTTACATGCTCGGGCTCTCGCTCCTCATCGTCGGGGCCGCGCTCGTGGCCCGCGTGCTTCGGGTGCCAGAGAGGATCTCCTTCACGGTGGCCGGGATGCTCTTGCTCGGGCTCTGGCTCCTGCCCTACTCGTTCGGACCAAGTGGGATGACGGAAGGAATAGACCTCTTCTTTATCTCGGGCGTCATGATCGTCTTGGCCGGCGTGTGGGTCATAATCTACAACTCCGACCTACTGCTCGGCACCGTCGTCGCCATGTTCGGCTGGCTGCGCGGGATGCCGCCTGTCCTCAGGGCCGCCGTATCCTACCCGCTGCAGAGCCGCTTCCGTACAGGCATGACCCTCGCCATGTTCTCCCTCGTCGTCTTTACCATCGTGACCATGAGCTTTATAAACGCAGCCTTCAGTTCCATCTTCGACGATACCGACAGGCTCTCAGGTGGCTTCGACGTGCGCGCCGACGCCGGCTACGCGGCCCCGATCCCTGACATGAACGAGGCGCTGAAAGACATGAAGGGTGTAGACGAAAATGACTACACCGCTGTCGGTACCCTTACCGGGATGTCCGTAGGCGCGAAGCAGAAGGGAACGGACAGGAAGCCAGAAACCCTATTCTTGCAGGGCGTAGACAGTGGCTACACCAAGAACGTCGGCTACGGGTTCAAGTCCACCGTTCCCGAATACGACACGGCGAACGAAGTCTGGACCGCGTTGCGGACCGAGGAGAATACTGCGGTTATCTCGTCGGATCTCGCACCCAGCAGATCCAACTTCGAAGTCGGCGACGGGGCGCCCACGATAAAGCTCTCCGGCTTCTATGGAGACGACCCTACGCTTCCCGATGACATCTACATACAGGCCGAGAACCAAGAGTCAGGGAAGTCTCGAAACCTGCGCGTGATCGCGGTTCTCGAAGATACGGCGTTCTTCGCGCCTGGCGTGACGTCCTCGCGGGCGACCGTGGACGACCTCGCGGGATCTCCCGTCCCGGCACAGAGCTATCAGTTCAGGCTGAGAGACGGGATAGATTCGGGGGCGGCCGCGAAAGACCTGGAGAAAGCATTCGCGAAAAACGGCCTCCAGGCAGTCGCGATAGAGCAGGAGATCGAAGACGGTTCGGCCTCGCAGGGCCTCTTCAACAACCTCCTCATGGGCTTCATGGGACTCGGGCTGCTCGTCGGCATCGCGGCCCTCGGCGTCATCGCGGCCCGCTCCGTGGTCGAAAGAAGGCAGCAGATCGGGATGCTCCGCGCCCTCGGCTTCCAGCGGGGACAGGTGCGGCTCGCCTTCCTCATAGAGTCGTCCTTCGTCGCCCTGCTAGGCATAGGGCTCGGTGTTGCCCTTGGCGCCGCGCTCTCCGTCGGGATAGTGGACTCCTTCGCGGAGCAGATCTCCGGTATCCGTTACACGGTGCCGTGGGGTACGCTGGGCGTGATCGTCGGCCTCTCCTACGTGGCCGCACTGCTCACCACCTTCCTCCCCGCCAGCCAGGCCTCGAAGGTCTATCCTGCCGAAGCCCTGCGCTACGAGTAGAGCCGGCCGATCTTATGGAGCGTTCGCGTAAAGCGAATCCTCCTTTCATCCTCGGGAACGAGCATTGTTGCATCCTCGGGCTGATGCGCTGTGTCCCGCGCGGTACTAAACTGGCCTGAGTCATGAGAATGGGCATGTCCGATGATGGGTGAGATCTTCGCGCTCCGGCGGTTGCGCTGGAAGCTGACGCTCAGCTACACGCTCGTGGCCGCGGTGACGCTGCTCGCGCTGGAGTTGATCCTGGCCGGCGCCCTGGTCGCCTTCCTGAACTCTGACCTCTTGCCGAGGCTTGTGGTGCAGAACTTCAGGGACGAAGTCGCGCCGCGCCTCGAGAGACCCCTGAACCAGAATCCGCCGAACGCCGAAGCTATAAGGGAGGAGCTCGTGGGCTTCGCCGATAATTCAGGCGTTCGGGGTGCCGACAGGCCCCCGCCGCCCCCCACGAGCCTCGGCAACTACACCGCCGACCAGGGCGCCCTCCTCGTGGTTGACGACAGGCGCCACCTGCTGGTCTCGGTCCCTGAGATGCAGGGCTTCCCCGAGGGCGAGCGGTTCGACGCCGAGAGCATCTCCGGCCTGAAGCCTCTGGTGAACGCCGCATTCGACGGCGAGGAGAACTCGGGCCAACTCTCTTCCAACGTTAGAGGCCAGGTCGTAACCGTCACGCCCATAGAGGGTAAGAAGGGCCGGGTCGCCGGGGTGCTGGTCGGCACGCTGGGGCTGCCGAACCTCACGGCGCCGCTACTCATCACGGTGGGGATCAGCGCGATCTTCCTGGCGATACCGGCCGCTTTCCTGGGCGCTCTGTTCGGCTTCTTTACCGCCTGGAGCCTGACCCGTCGCATAGGACGTCTCGCCCGCGCGGCCAGGTCGTGGAGCAGGGGAGATTTCTCCGTGATGACGAAGGACCGCTCGAGGGATGAGCTCGGCCAGCTTAGTCGAGAGCTAAACAGTATGGCGGCCGAGCTCGAAAACCTGCTCCAGGCACGGGGAGAACTTGCGACGCTGGAAGCCCGCAACCGCTTCGCCCGTGACCTGCACGACTCCGTCAAACAGCAGGTCTTCGCGACCTCGCTCCAGATCGCCGCAGCGCGCGCCCTGATCGAGAAAGACACGGACTCTGCCGAGTCCCACCTCTCCCAGGCCGACGAGCTGGTACGCCAGGCCCAGAAAGAGCTCAACGGCCTGATCCAGGAGATGCGCCCCGCCGCCCTCGAAGGGAAGGGCCTCGCGGCGGCGCTACGCGAGTACGTCGTCCGCTGGTCGGAGGGGGCCGAGATCCTGGCGGATTTCCGGGTCCAGGGCGAGCGTAGGGTGCCTCTGGAAGTCGAACAGGCGCTGTTCCGCATCGCCCAGGAGGCGCTGGCCAACGTCGCCAGGCACAGCGGAGCCAGCCACGCCGAAGTCGACCTGATCTACACCGCAGGCACGATTACCCTGAGCGTCGCTGACGACGGCCGTGGCTTCGACCCCTCGCGGAACCCTGGCGGGGGCTTCGGCCTGCAGAGCATGCGCGAGCGGCTGGTCAGGCTCGGCGGACACGTCAACGTCGAGAGCGCGCCCGGCAAGGGGACGCGGGTGGAATGCTTCTGTCCGGTACAGGAGAAGAAAGGCGAAGATCTATGAGCGAGCCGATTACGGTCCTGCTGGTGGACGATCACGCGCTGGTGCGCCAGGGAGTGCGCGCCTTTCTGGAGACGCAGGGCGACATCAGCGTGGTCGCCGAGGCCGAGGGCGGGGAGGAGGCCGTGAGGCTCGCCGCCG
>JBPCIR010000073.1:0-6554 GCA_051006095.1 Rubrobacter sp.
AGAGTTCCCGCCAGCTCAGGAGCTTCGGCATGCCTTCTTCGATGGAGAAGATGGCTTCGATCTTGCGCCTTGTCCCACGGTACTCGCCTGTGGAGACCGCTACGAAGGATGCGCTCTCGTCGTGGTATTCGACGGTAACTACGACGGAGCCTTCACCCATGCCGGCCATGTTGAGTTCGCCCGAGGACCAGTCGGCCTGGCTCGAGTCGTTCGCGAGGTGTGCTTTGGAGACTTCGATCCCTGCTTCGGCCAGTTCGAAGGCCTGCTCTCCCCTGTTGACTTCCATGACGGCCCGCAGGTCCGTGGCGACCAGGGTCAGAAGGCCTGCTCCCATGACACCGACGATCACTACGACGATGATCGCGAGCCCCAGCGCCATTCCCCTCTCCTCGCGCGGGAGGCGTCCGATCATCGTTGCCCTCCGCGATTTCTGAGATAGACGTCGGTTGCGAGCGTCTGCCTGGTTGGGTCTTGACCTCGGCGCCTGACTTCGACGGATAGCTCGATGCGCAGGAGCCGGATCTCCGCCTCGTCCGTGATCGCCAGGGCCGGAGGACAATCGTCCGGGCTCCTACACGGGGTAAATCGCAGCCCGTCCGTGGAGACCGAATCCACGAGCGTCTGAACGCTGCCACCCTTGGACCGCTTCAGATCGTGGCCGCTGAGGTAGTAGCCTATGACCTCGGTCGCGCCGATGCTGCGGTCTCCCCCGGTCTCGTTGCCGAAGGCGATGCGGGTTGCGGTAGGCACCGCCGGCTTCGTGGGGTCAGCCGGGTCCAGGAACAGGTGCCTCTTGGGTGGATCCGAGGTCAGGTCGTACGGATAGGCGGCCCTGATCTCACGTTCCATCCTGCCGACGGCGAGCCTGGCATTCCCGACGGACTCCAGCCTGTCGCCGCCGTAGCCAAAGGCCCTTACGCTCACGTCGAAGATCGCATAGAGGGCGAAGAGCACGGCGAACATCATCGTCGCGGAGACGATTACCTCAACGAGCGTGAAGCCCGCTGCCTCTTTCCATAAATGTCTCCTGGCACGGTTTACCATCTGGACACGACCCCCGAAACGCCGTAGGAGTTCTCGCCGCTCCAGTCGACCGTAACGGTGATCATCGACAGCCCCTCCTCCCCTGAACCGCCGCCGAGGTCAGTACCGATGGACTGCGTGGCTATCGTGTATCCGAAACCGGAGGGAGCGCAGACGCCGCCCTGCAGGCCTCCCTCGACGGCCTTGTAAGGAAGACTCTTTACCTGTTCCAACTTCTGTACGGCGCACGTCCTTGCCTCGTCGTAGTCGCCGCTCGCGTCCGCGGCCCGGATCGCCGCTTCGAACATGCCGACCATGGGTACGACGGCGACGGTGAGGACCACGATCGCCACCATCACCTCCACGAGCGAGTAGCCGGATTCGTCGGTGGTGCTATTGATAGGAGATGTCACCGATCCTTATCCTCGAGGTCGGGGCGTTGAAAACGACCGGACACGTCGGGCTACCGTCTTCCGAGCTGATCACCACGGTACCGCTCTGGCCTGGTCTCAGGGTCCTGACCGTGCCGTTGGAGTTGAACTCGAGGGTGCGAGTGGCCCCGTTCTGTGCGGCGTCGGACCCACAGTAGCTCGGTGGAACCACAGCATTCCGGTCCCCGTGCGAGCAGTCGGGATCGAAGGTGACGTCCTTGATCTTCGTCCATTCGGGCAACTCGCGACGCACCTGCGGTGTGTCGTCAGCCAGCGCGGGAGTCGGGTCGCCGGCACCGTAAGGGAAGTTCAGCTTGACCATACAGTAGTCCGCGGAGGAGCAACCATTGAGGGGGGTGCCGTCGTGCATGAATACGACCCGCCAGTCCGTCAATTGCTCGGTGGCCCTGGTGTGGGCAAGCCGCAGGTCGGCCGCGAATTGGTCGGCGGCAGCCTCGACCCGCCAGCGCTCCAACAAGGCGAGCAAGACGATGATCCCGATAGCGAGAATGATGCTCATGATGGAGATGGCCGTCAGGATCTCGGGCAGAGTGTAGCCACGCTCGTCCTTACAAACGCGGGCAATGTTCGACCGTATCGCGCGCACGACCTATTTGTCGGCGCTGTTACAGCCGTGCTTTAGCGGGATAAGGAAGGGCTAGCCCTTCCTTATCTCGCGCTGGTCAGCATTTCAGATGGTCAGCTTTTTGGTTGCTGATTGCTCGTCGTGCGTCCGAAGGGGGTGTTACGGGCGCTCGATGAACTCTATTCGGTAGCCGTCGGGATCTTTGACGAAGAAGATCCTGGTCCCGCTGCCCATTGCATGCGGCTTACTCTCGAAGTCCACGCCGCCGGCTTCCTCGAGCCTTCCCGCCAGGGCGTCGAGGTCTTCGACGGCGAAGGCGACGTGGCTGTAGCCGGTCCCGAGCTCGTAGGACTCGTCCTGGTCGTGATTGAGAGTGAGCTCCAGTCGGGGCTCGGGGTCGCCGGGCACGGCGAAGAAGGCGTTGGTCGCGTCGTCACCGATCGGCGTCTTGCGGGCGAGCTCCAGGCCGAGCTTGTTCGTGTAGAAATCTATGCTCCGGTCGAGATCCAGAACCCTGTAGCAGGTGTGCACGTAGCGCATGGTCGCTCCCTACGCTCCTTTCAGTCGCTTAGCATTTCAGCGCTTCAGCATATCAGCTATTCGCTTACGCAAGTCGTGGCTGAAATGCTGACGAGCCGTCCGCCGGGCGGCGGGCTGAAGTGCTGATAAGCTTTATCTATGGAGAGGGTCTCGCGGGACTTGCCTGAGAGCCCGGCCCGCAGGGTGGGCAGGATCGCCCGTGTCGGGGCGCGCTACGGCTTCGGCTTCGTATTCAGGAGCCGCTTGCTGCCTGGTCGGCGGAGGGAAGAGCCAGGGCGGGTTGGCACTAGGCTGCGCTTCTCCCTCGAAGAGTTGGGGCCGACGTTTGCTGAGCTGGGACGTTTCCTCTCTATCCGCCGCGACCTGATCCCACCCGACGTGGCCGCCGAGTTGGGACGCGCCAGGGTCGTGGCGACGCCGGTGGGCTTCGCGGAAGTGCGTGCTTACGTGGAGAGGGAGCTTGGCAACACGCTGGAGCGACTGTTCGTCGAGTTCGATGAGGTCCCTGTCCGGGTCGGTCCGTTTACACAGTCGCACAGGGCCGCGCTGCCAGGGGGGCGTCCTGCGCTCTTGGTCGTCGACCGCGCGGGCGTACGCAGGGATCTCTTGGCAATGCGGCCGGTCGCCGACCTGACGCGAAGGAGACTCGGCGACCGGTTGCCCCTGGATCCCTCCTCTATAGTGGCCGAGTTCACCGCGCACGTCACCCAACGCCGCGACATGTTCTATTCGGCCCAGATCTCCCGTCGCCTGAGGGGGCTCGAGGATTTCCGGCTCATCGTTCCCGACGTCTACAGGGACTACTCGACGGGCCGCTGCGTGACGTTCGAGGCGCCCGCTGACTCTGCGCTCCTGGAAGCAGAGCACTCTCTGGAGGTCTCCGAAACGCTCGTGCGGCTCGCGCTGACGGAAGGAGTGCTCCTGGCCGACCCGGCAAAGGCTCGTTTCGTCCTCGGTCCCCCCGCAGGAGGACTCTGGTTCGCCGACCCGACGGAGGCGTTCGGTCTAGATCCGGAGAGGTTGAGGGGGGTGGCCGAGATCCTTGCCGCGGTGCGGCGCGGGGACGTGGACGGTGTTGTGCGCGCGCTGCCGCTGGCGGGGAGCTTCGTCCCCCACGACGACTCGGACCTCCGGCGTGAGTTGCGCGAGGCCCTGGGCGTGTTGGGCGGTCCTCTGTGGCGCGAGCACTCCCTGGAGGAGGTCAGGGACAGGGGGCTCGAGGCCATCCGTAGCGGGGGAGCGCGGCTTCACGTCGAAGTCGCCCAGATGGTCGAATTCCTGGTCGAGGCAGAGAAGCTCGGGGGAGAAGGACGATCCCGTATAGTCACGGCGGCTGAGGCGGCTGAGGTTCTCATCTCCCGCTACAGGAACCCTGCCTACGTCGCGGCCCGTCTGGCGCGCAGGGTCGCCCAGCCAGACGCACTCGCGGATTATCCGCGCCAGGTCCACGCGCTCCTGGATGAGCTCAAGGACGGGGAGGTCGAGGTTCGTTTCAGGCACGCAGGGCTGGACGACCTGATATCCAGGGTAGACATCCTCGCCAACCGCCTGGTCTTCGCCCTCCTCATAGCCGCCCTCATCATAGGTTCCTCTATGATGACAATCTTCCTCAAGGGCGGAAACAGGCTCCTTGGCGTGAGCGTGTTCGGCCTAATCGGATTCGTAGTCGCCGCGATCCTGGGACTCCTGTTGCTGATCGGTATCATCAGATCCGGACGCCTGTAGAGTAGCATTTCAGCACGCTCCAGCCTACGGCTTTCGCTTGTCAGCACGACGCTTCGCACCTTTCAGCATGTCAGCAAGGGCGTGCACGCGCGATTGCTGACGTGCTGACAGGCTGAAATGCTACTTGTGGCAGAGGTCTTTGTGTTCTACCGGAAACTCTGCCGGACACGCGCCATCCGCCATCAACGGGACTGGTCCGTTTGTGGGGCCGCCGGACTCGAACAGGCGGTGGGTCTTTTGTGGCCTGGGCGGAGCGGACGACTTGCTTGATGTGCTTGATGCCCCACTGCCAGAAGGCCTGCTCGGCGGTGCGCTGCTCGGTGGTGCGCTGCTTGGTGACGGACTGCTTGGCGATACGCTGCTGGCCGCTACGCTGCCGCTCGTGCTGTATGCGTAGTCATCACAGGCTCGCCCATTGCCGTCAGAATCCAGGTTGTTGGGGTCGCTGGGATCTCGGTCGAGCTCGGCTTGCGCCGGTTCTCGAGAACCGAAGCTTGCGCAGTCGTACTGGTCGGCTTGCGCCACTGCCGGTTTGCTCGGGTAGACTATCTGCTCGTACGTGGCACGCAAGACGAAACCGGCCACGAGCACCAGCCCCACCATTACCAGCTTCGATATTACATTTCCCATCCTGTAGCGCATTTTACCCTACCGCACACATAGCCGATACCCTCGAGTCAAGGCGCATGATATTTCCCTCCGTAACGTCAGGCTCAAGGAGGAGAGCAATACTACCTCCAGAACTACACGCAAAGGTATCGACCAACCGCGAATCCGACCACGAGCGAAAACAAGAGGCTGACAAGCTGAAATGCTTGAATGTAGAATGCCCATCTGACCGAGGTACGGTCGGGGAGAACGAAGGTTCCTACAGAGAGGCAGGAGAGCGTGGAAGAGCAGACGCGAAGTGAGATCCTCAAGACCATCCCCTACGGCTTCTACATCACCGGCGTCGTAGGCTCCGACGGCGAGGCCAACGGGTTCACCACCTGCTGGGTCTCGCAGGTCTCCTTCGAGCCGCAGCAGGTCGTCATCGCCGTCCGCAAGGACCAGCATACGCACGACCTGATCGAACAGGGCGGCGTCTTCTCCCTGAACTTCCTCGACACCGACCAGGAAGACTTGGCCCGAAAATTCACCCAGCCTCTCCAACCCGAGAACGGCACCCTCGCCGGCTCGCAATACTCGACGGGAGAGACGGGCGCTCCCCTCTTCGACGAGGCGTTCGCCAACCTGGAGTGCCGGGTGGTCGGCAAACTGGAGGCCGGGGACCATACGGTCTACCTCGGGGAGGTCGCCGCCGCGAACCTCGGGCGCCCCGCCGACATCCTCACCGACCTCGATACGCCGATGGAGTACGGAGGATAATCAGCACGCTCCAGCCTTCGGCTTCCGCTGGTCAGCATTTCAGGAATTCTGCACTAACAGATTCGGATCAGCGGGCGATGTGTATCACGGTGGTGGTCCGACCGTTCTGAAAACCGATCTAACCACCTCCATGTTCAGCAGATGCATCCGGGTTCAATCCGCCAGGGACGAGGTTCTGATTCCAACGCGCTAAAGATCGCTGCGCGTATTGCCGAATAAGTACGTAGAGCGGGCAAGGGCCCGGTGGCGATAGAGGCGTGCAGAAAGTGCGGGAGAAAGGTGTCTTCCTGGTTCTCATGGCGGATAGAGGTGTTTTGCAAGACAGATGAGGGAGGTTTCACCCTGGTAGAGTTGATGGCAGTCGTCGTTATTATTGGGATACTCGCCGCCATCGCGATACCCAATTACATCGGCCAACAGGACAAGGCGAAGGACGCTGCCGCCATGGCGCAACTGCGTACCGCGGCGACATCGCAACAACTCTATTACGTCGATCAGAACGCGTACGCCGGGTCGACGACAGAACTCGAAGCCTACGGTTTCAGGCAGGGAGCGCAAGAGGTTACGGTAGTGGCCGCGGACGCCAGCACCTACTGTATGGAGGCCCCTGGCGGCGGAGGCACGTTCAGGATCACCCAGGACACGGGCAGGCCCGAATCGGGCACATGCTAGAGCAGTTCGCACAGAGAAACCCCTTTGCGAACTGCGGCTACGGGCATCAGGTATTCTCGGGGACCAGTGGGTGGTGCAAAGCGTTCTCTGCACGTCGAACGCGGCTGAGCCTCCTCTCCGCGGGACGTGAATTTGGCACTCGCTCGAGACTTTCGCTAACATACCGACGAGGGCCGACGGTGAACTTGGAGGGGGAGCCGTCGGCCCTC
>JBPCIR010000074.1:0-4052 GCA_051006095.1 Rubrobacter sp.
AACTGCGGCAAATACTCTCTCTGAGCCTCGAGCATCTCCTCGAACATCTTCCTGGCATCTGGTCCTCTACCAACCAGCGGATCGTTCGAGAAGGCGCGGAAGGCGAGTTCCTTATCACCTGTCAGGCCGGCTTGCACGATGGCCTCCTGGTTGAAGACGTGCGGGTGTACGAGCGCGGCTACCGCTGGAGGAAGCTCGCCGAAAACGATGCCGGAGGCCCCGCTACCGTTGAGAGCGCCGTAGGTCTCGACTACTGCACCGAGCGGAAGATCCCTGACCTGGCCGGCGTTCGGCAGGTTTACGATGTTTACGGAGTCCTCACCGGTCCACATGGCGGCTATGATGTCGGAGATCTCCTCCCGCGAGCGCCCGGTCGGGATGGGCTCATCGCCCATGACCATACTCCGCACCCTCTCTCTGTCTGCGGCGAGTCGCTCACTCCTAACATCCACGGTGGTCACCCTGAGGTCGAGTCTCTCCCGCTCCTTCTCGTCCTCCAGGTATCCGGGAAGGAACTCGCACACGTGGCGGTCGCCAGCCGCAGGCAAATACCCGTAGATCCGGCACAGCTCCGTGCGGAAGCCCCAGGTGTTCGTAAAGGGGTCGGTATCATCGGCGTTATCTGAAAGTGAGATCTCACGCGCCTCGCCGTCGGAGATCCTGCGGAATGCTTCGCCTGTGACGTCATCTCCATGCACCGCCACGTCCGTCACCCAGATAAAGTGGTTGACTCCGGCTACCTTCACGTTGACGGCCTCCTCGGGCACATCGAACATCTTCGAGAGCATGCCGAGGGTGCTGAAGAGCTCGTGGCAGAGCCCGACGGACGTTATGGAGGTGACCTTCGTGACAGCCCTGGTCAGAACCGTTAGCGGATTGGTGAGGTTCAACAGTATGGCATGTGGGCAAGACCTCTCCATGGCGCGTGCGATCTCGACGACCACAGGGATGTTCCTCAGGCCGCGGAAGAGTCCTCCTGGCCCAACGGTGTCGCCAACGGTCTGTACTACCCCGTAACGGGCGGGGATCTCAAGGTCCAAAGCCGTGGCGTCCAGACCCCCGGTCGAGATGCTCAAGACAACGAAGTCAGCCCCCCTGAGGGCCTCCTCTAGCTCCGGTGACTTCTCCAACGTCAGGTCGGCCTGCGCCACATCGAGGGCCCTCGTTCCCCACTCGTACATGTCCTCGAGCGCCTCGGCGTTGATGTCGTGCAGGACCAGACTGCCCCCGCGCAACTCCTCGTTCAGCGCTACGTCCAGGATTATCTTGGGTCCCCACTGATAGCTTCCTCCACCCACAAACGCTATCCTGGGTCCGCCACGCCCTTCCACGCCTTCCTCCCTCTAAACCCGCTGATAGGTGCCGAAAGTTATGATAGCGTACACGCAAGCAGTTGCTCTCTGCCGGCGCTAACCACCCTCAGGGTACCCGAGTACGACATCGTCGCCGGCGCGGCCGGGAGAGCGAAGTCTAGCTCGGGCCAGAGCTGATCGTCCGCGAGAGCGCACCGGGGATACACGATCCATCCCGAGCATACAAAGGGGGAGAGGATACATGACCGTCGAGAAGCTGCGTTTCGGCATATTGGGATGCGGAGTGATCGGCCCCCACCACGCGCGAGCCATCTCCGGCCTACAGAGCGCGGAGCTCGTGGCAGTGGCCGATGCCGTCCCCGACCTTGCCGAGGAACTGGGCGGCGAGTACGGGTGTTCCGCTTACCCCGGCCTCGAAGAGATGCTCTCGGGGGTGGATCTCGACGCAGTGTGCGTCTGCACCCCTAGTGGCATACACGCCGAGGGTGCCATAGCGGCACTGGAGGCTGGTAAACAAGTAGTCATCGAAAAGCCCGTCGACGTCACGCTAGAGGCGGCTGACCGCCTGATCGAGGTACAGCGTGCCACGGGCAAGAGTGTCGCCGTTGTAAGCCAGCACCGCTTCGACACGGCCACGCAGGCCGTTCACGAGGCACTCTCCAGAGGAGATTTCGGCAGCCTGACCTCGGGGTCAGCCGAGGTGCGGTGGTGGAGGTCGCAGTCTTACTTCGACTCTGGTGGCTGGCGTGGCACCTGGGAGCTCGACGGTGGGGGGGTCTTGATCAACCAGGCCATCCATAGCATCGACCTCCTGCAGTGGTTGATGGGCCCTGTAGTCGAGGTTACCGCCTACACGGGCCTGATCGCCCACGAGCGGATCGAGGTCGAAGACACAGCGGTAGCCATCCTGAAGTTCGCGAACGGCACCCTCGGCACCATAGTGGCGACGACGGCGGCATATCCGGGTCTCACGGCCAGGATCGCCGTGCACGGGGACAGGGGCTCGGCCATCATCGACGACGATGAACTGACCTACTTTCACGCCGCCGGCGCAGGACAGGAAGGAGACGCCTACGGAGCGGGCGGAGGCGAGAACCAGGCCGAACAGGTGATGGAGCAGTACAGTGGGGCGACGTCCGTATCCGGCGCCGGCGCGGACCCTGGCAGCCTCTCCATGGCGCACCGCCACCAGATCCAGGACTTCGTCGAGGCCGTGAGGGAGGGCCGCGAGCCGCTCGTAAATCTCCATGAAGGACGCAAACCGCTCGCGATAATCCGGGGGATCTACGAGTCGGCCCGTACCGGCGGGCCCGTACGTATCGAGGAATAGGACAGGTAAGGGTGGTTCTCTCGCAGCGGGCGGAGGGCCGCCACGTGGAAAGGGGTTATGACAAGTGTGGACCTTGACGGGATTCGCGGATGAGATCTCTCCCGAACTGGCCGAGCAACTAGACACGCTCGCAGAGGAATCGATAAGCTACATGGAGCTGCGCAGCGTATGGAACACCAACGTGCTCGACCTTACGGACGATGAGTTGGATCGGGTAAAATCCGCAGTCGCCGAGCGCGGCATCGGCATATCATCCATAGGATCCCCGATAGGCAAGGTGCCGGTAACAGACCCATTCGGGCCGCACCTGGAGCGCTTCCGTCGCGCGCTGCGCGCCGCCGAAGCCATGCGGGCGCCATACGTCCGCGTCTTCTCCTTCTTCATTCCCGAAGGGCAGGAGCCGGATCGATATCGGGAAGAGGTGCTCGACAGGATGGGGGCCATGACCGGCGAGGCAGAGGATGCTGGGGTCATGCTCCTGCACGAGAACGAGAAGGAGATCTACGGCGACGTCCCAAGCCGCTGTGTGGACATACTCGCCGGTGTCGGCTCGCCGGTCCTGCGGGCGGCGTGGGACGCCGCCAACTTCGTGCAGTGCGGTGTCACCCATCCCTATGATGAGGGATACGCGTCCTTGCGGCCCTACATAGAGTACGTGCATGTAAAGGACGCTCTCTCGGGCACGGACAGGGTCGTTCCTGCGGGTGAAGGAGACGGGCAGTTGCCCGAGACACTCTCCGCGCTGCGCGCCTCCGGCTTCGACGGCTTTTTCTCCCTGGAACCGCACCTCGCATCCGCGGGTAAGTACTCGGGCTTCAGCGGCCCCGAGCTGTTCCGCAAAGCCGCAGGGGCCCTCAAAGAACTACTCCGCAAGCAGGAGATCGAATGGGTCTGACGAAAAACCCGGCCACCGCACTCCTCGCTAGGAACGGCCTGGACGTTCTCCCAAACTCTGCCGTCTCCGTCGACGGAACGGAGGCCGGCCTGGTAGCGTCTGGCCAGAGGGTTGCGATCCTGGCGCCTTCGGGATCTCAGGTCCTCTCAGGCTTCGAAGGGGAGAGCAGCGCCACAGGCAACCGTACTCTCCTTCTCGGCCCGATGAGCGCGGCCAACCTGGAGGCCCTGCGCGACCTCATGCCCTGGCTGCGCCCGCAGCCCCTCGGAACACGCACGTCTGCTGGCTTCGGCGACAGGCTCGGCCTCGCCACCCCTGGCCACGTCAGGGCCCTGCGCGCCGCCGGCGGAGGGCTCGCGCCGATCTTCGCCCAGCAGTCCATCAGGGAGATGGAGCGTACGGGCAGGAGCCCCCGGGAGGTTCTCGACGACGCAACGTGGGGCGCCTTCGCCGAAGGCTGGCAGGAGGGCTCCGGGGCCGACGCCGACCACCTCAAGACCGCAGAAGACGTAGA